>JBEKBA010000195.1:0-3046 GCA_050015635.1 Verrucomicrobiota bacterium | reverse complement strand
GGGCTCGGCACGCCCGCGCAGATGGTCGAGTTGATCGCGCGCGGTGTGGACATGTTTGACTGCGTGCTGCCCACGCGCGTCGCGCGCAATGGCACGGCCTTCACGCGCCGCGGCGCGTTCGGACTCAAAGGCGGCGCTTACAAGGCGGATTTCCGTCCCATTGAAGAAAACTGCGGCTGTTTTGCGTGCCAACATTTCACGCGCGCGTATCTGCGCCATTTGCTGAATGTGAATGAAATTCTCGGCCTGCGCATGGTGAGCGTCCACAACTCGCATCTGTTTTTGAAAATCATGGCCGAAGTGCGCGCGGCCATCGCCGCCGGAACCTTCGCGGAATTTTACCGTGATTTCATCGCAAATTATGTTCCGTCAAAAAAAATCCTGGACGCGCGGAAAAAGAAGGCCGAACGATGATTTTTGCCTCGTAAGTCGTTGATCTCCACGATAATTCACGATTTTATCAGTGATGCCACCCACCTCGATGATAATCACCCCCGCCCCACCCTAATCCAAATGAAAATGACACCGCCGGATACGGCCAAGCGTAATACGGATAGGGACTTATATACAATGTTACAGTGGAAAATAGCCTCAATTCAAACCTTTTCGCGGCGGCGCAAAACGCGCTCGCGCTTTTTGATTTCGGCGGACAACAATTCTTCCGCTGACCAGCCACGCGCCTGCCCGAATTCCGTCAGCGCAAAAAGTTGTTCCGCCAATTCCGTTTTTGTTAATCGTCGTTTGAATTTTTGGCCGTTTTCGTGGTGGCCGTCTGCAAAGACCTTGCGCGCTTTCTTTACTAATTTTTCCGCGCGCAGCAACGCGGGTAGATATTTCGGAATTCCGTCGAACGCGGAAGGTCGTGCGTGTATAGTTCCGTGCTTTTCGGCGAGCTTGATTTTTTCCCAGTTCGCCCAGACCTCGTCCACGTCTTTGACCTTGGCATTACCAAAAACGTGCGGATGGCGGCGAATCAATTTGTCCGCGAGCAGCCGGCAGACTTTTTCAAAATCAAACGCGCCGCGTTCGCCCGCCAACCGGCAATGGAAAACAACTTGCAACAGCAAATCGCCGAGTTCCTCGGCCATTTCGTGATCGTCGCCCGTGTCAATCGCATCAATCAATTCATAAACCTCCTCAATCGCGTGCCGACGCAACGATTTATGCGTCTGTTCAAGGTCCCACGGACAGCCGCCCGGTGAACGCAGCTTTGCCATGACTTTGAGCAGGTCGTTGATGGCGGATTTTCTTTTCATTTTGAATTAACCGTCAAGCGCTCCAAGTTTTGTTGAAACTCAAACAAAAAAACTCCCGGCATACTTCGCGCCCTGGCGGTTCATAAAATTACCAAATCATCCCGATGCACCAGCTCCACGCGCGCGAGTTTTTTGGCGCGGATTTCCCCGGCGCTGAATTTCACAATGCCGCGCGCGAATTCCATTCCGTCTAAATCGCGGATTCGCACGACATCCCCGGCGGCAAAATCACCTTCGCAGCGCGCCACGCCCGGCGGCAACAAGCTCTTGCCACTTTCGCGCAACGCCTTTTTCGCGCCGTCGTCCACGAACAGCGCGCCTTTGGGATGATGAAAAAACGCAATCCAGCGTTTGCGTCCCTGCAACTTGTCCGGCTGCGCGACGAACAGCGTACCTTCGTCTTCGCCGCCCAAAACTTTTGCGAGCACGTTTTTCTTTTTGCCCGATGCGATGACAAGCGGGATGCCGGAGCGCACGACAATTCTTGCCGCCTGAATTTTCGATGCCATGCCACCGACGGCGGTTTCGCTGGTCGTCCCGCCCGCGAGTTTTTCAATGGTGGAATCAATTTGTTCGATGACGGAAATCGTTTTGGGATTTACCTTGCTGAAATTTTCGATGACGCCGTCCACGGTTGTCAGAATCACCAACAAATCTGCGGGTAAGAGCGCCGCAACGAGCGCGGACAGTTTATCGTTGTCGCCGAATTTGATTTCGGTGAATGACACGGCGTCGTTCTCGTTGATGACGGGCACGACGCCGCGACCGAGCAGCGTGACGAGCGTGTTGCGTGCGTTGAGATGGCGCTCGTGGTGTTCCAAATCTTCGTGCGTGAGCAGCACCTGTGCGACGTGCAGATTGTGCTTCGCGAAAAGCTTTTCGTAAATTGCCATGAGCCGTGACTGACCGACGGCGGCGCACGCCTGAAGTTCGGCGAGTTCGCCCGGACGTTTTTCGTAACCGAGCGCGCCCATGCCCGCGCCGACAGCGCCGCTTGTCACAAGCACGATTTCTTTTCCGGCCTTGCGCTGCGCGGCGATTTGCGCGACAAGTTGCTCCAACTGCACCGGGTCAATTTGCTTTCGGGTGTCGGTAAGCACGCCCGTGCCGAGTTTCACGACGAGGCGTGCGGTGGTTTTGAGTGAGTCACGATGCACGCGGCGAAGATAGAGAAAAATCCGAGCGCGGAAAATGTTAAAATAACGCGCTGGGTTTCTTCAAATCAACCAGCGAACTGAAAAAATCGCCACCGCGCAAGGCGATCAGCACGGTTAATCCCGCGAGGTCTTCACGCGATTTCACATTTCTGATCACGCAATCCTCGATGCTGATTTTTTGCGTGCGGTTGTGGCGCTGATCCTGCAGATCAATGTATTTTGCCGTGCCGACCGAGACATTTAAAACGTCAATGGACCTAAACTCGAAGCCGGTCTGTTTTTTGAAATATGCCGTGCCGTTGCCGCCGGATTTTTTTGAAGGCAGGGACAGGCCGAGGGAAAAAATGTTCGTCTGCCCGGCCTGATTTTTAACGATGTCCAGTTCGCCGAGATTGAAACGCAAAAGTGTGACATGGATTTCATGCCGCGCGAGCGCGGCGCGGTCGTATTCGACGTGGATTTCCGGGATATCGAGAAACGGCGTGCCGCCAAAACTTGGCGGATTGTAAAGCCTGAGGTTTTGAATGGTCACTGTTGGCTCGGCGAGACCAAGCGAAAATCTGCCGACTTCCGCATCCATGCCGGTCTGGGCGCGAATTTGATGTTCAATAAAAACCCGGAGAATCGAGTTGA
>JBEKBA010000194.1:0-3859 GCA_050015635.1 Verrucomicrobiota bacterium | reverse complement strand
GCACCACGGAGCGATTGGACAACATCATTTACAGGCGTATCTCAACGAGTATGTGTTCCGGTTCAACCGGCGTTTCTATCCAATGACGGCTTTCAATTCAGTGCTTGGGCTTGCGGCCCACGCGCCTTCGCCGACATACGAACAACTTTATTCGGGCGAGTGGATACATCCCGCTGCGGCTGCCGCCTAAAGAATTCATAATCCTCTATGAAAATTCCACCGAATTTAGAAAACATCCTCTGCATCCGGCGCAACCGCGCAGCGGGCGTTGGCTGAATCACATTCGCATTCATGTCGTCAATTAACACAAAAAACCTATGAAATCCAAGAAAAAAATCACGACTGCTTCAATTGATTGGCAGTCTCTTGTAAGCCAGATAGAAGCGTGCGCAAGTCGGCTAATCCAGCTAAATAAACAGCTTTCTGCTGGTCGCTCAAATTTGGTGCCGCCGGTATCACAATCTCGGCGAGAAAAACATGGGACTCCATTACTGTTGCCAAGAGGCTAGAAATGGTCAAAACAGCTTCCGTCAATTCTGCATTTGTTGCAGCCATATATAGTGGTGAGGGGCTACCTCACGAATTGTTAGGCGTCATCGGCTTCTCGTTATGTCCTATTAGATTGTTGCTGGTTTGACTTTAGCGGGAATTTTGAATTTCGGCAAGTTTGACTTTAGCGGGAATTTTGAATTTCGGCAAGTTTGTTGGATGCTTCTAAATCGCCCTGATTTGCCGCCTGCGTGAGCCAATAAACGGCCTTTGTGCGGTTTGTCTCGCAACCCAAACCGGTCAGATAATGCTCGCCCAAGCTGCATTGCGCCCCGGCATCGCCGTTTGTGGCTTGGGATTGAAGCCAGACCACCGCGTTACTTTCGGCCAAAAACTCTTTTTGCTTCTCGCGCAACTCGGCGATTTTAGCCGCATCTTGGGCGGCCTTGATTTGTGCAGGTGTCGGCGGCGGCGGGATATATGGTTTGCCGCAATCCCACAACTGAAGTGGTATGTCTCCCCAGTTGTAAGTTCCAACCCGCATTGCCCATGCTTGCACCTCTTTTCCTGCTGTGCCATCCCCTGAATAATTTTTCAATGCTGTTGTCACCCCATTCCCATCGTCCAAAATCAATGCTCCGTCGTCTGTGATAGAAGTGACTTGACCCGTGACAGGTCTCCAAAGTGGACTGTTTAAGCTGTCGTAAATTTTCCCATTCACCACACAAAAACTATGTCTGCCTTCTGCTCGCTCCTTTTCCACCGTGTGCCAAACCAACTCGTCTGGATAATACGGCATCGGCCCCGGTGTTCCCACGCCAATGTTTTGTGCTTGAACGGATGCTGCAACGACCAATGAAGCAAACCGAACAAATCCTGCTTTCAAGATGCGCATATATTTCCTTTCCGGCGTTGCGGCTGAAAAGGAAAAGGCGTGCAGCCAGCACACCCAGTCAGAGGGTTGCAACACCCTGTAGAACGATGCACACGGCCACACGCCCGGCTGGGCGTGAGCGTGGCAAGGTGTTTCTACTCGAAATGTTGCAATTTCTGACTGCCCTTACCGCTTCACTAAATCCGCGCCATTAAATCAAACCGGCAGGAAAAGTTCAATCGGATTCGCCGGTGACTTCCGGCGGTTTTTGTGAAGTTTTTATATTTTAGCGGAAATCGCCTCGCTTCATTGCTTCAAAAAATCTTGCAAGTTTTGAGGCTCTCTCTGCATCTTCGTCAGCTAAAGTCCTTAAAAGATTCTGAAATCCTTGTTCCGTCCTATCCCGAACAAAATCCTTTACACTTTTACCGTCGGGCTTGGTCCCCGCTAATTGACAAAGGTCCTCCAAAATTATGTGATGCACCTGCATTTGTATCATTAAAAAAATAAGTCATTGCCTCCAAATGCAGAAGTTTTTGATCCGTAGGTTTCATATCGTCAAATTCATTCATATCAATGCCCTAGTCCGCGCGAGCGGCCACGTTTCCCTCGCGGCAGGTTTGCACGGCGTCTCCGCATTATCAATTTTTGCCGTGCCGCGACTCTGACGAGATGATAAGGGCAAAGCAGGTAAAATTTTCCCGTGCGCGGGTTTATGTTCGCTGGCGTCGAGCAATAGCGGCACAGCCCTTGCGCCAGATGTCGTCTGGCATAACTGCGCGTTGCTTGCGCCGATGATTTCCTGTTTTTTTGGAAAATGATTTTCGGATTTTTCATGGTCTTAATTTGTTTCCGCCAGCATTTCCTCAACCGTCCATGCGTGGCTGGCCAGTCCCGCAACTTGCGCTGGTGTCTGGCCATGCGCCGAATGGACGCGGCAAAAATTGAAATGCGCGGTGAAAATCGCAACCGCATGGCGTAAATTGTCCAGCTTTTTTGAATAGCCCAAAGTTTTGCGCGTGAATCTGCGATTAAACAAACGCAGACTTAGGTTCATGCGCTCGGCATGGCAGGTTGTCGCCGCTGACAAATCCGCATGGCCGATTCTTCGCTGACGCTTTATTCCGACCACCACCAATGGATTAAACCAACTGGAAACGCCCGCCAAGTCCGGCTTGCCAAAAATTTTTGTTTCTGTGGAAAAATCAATCTCGTTTCCAAAAACCTTATCCACCGAGCCGCGCCCCTTCCGATAACCCGTGTAAGCATCGGTTGTGAGTTGAAAGCGGCCAGCCACGCGACTTTTCAATTCCTGTAGGAACGCCCGCGTATTATCGCCATTGCGCTTGCCAACGCGCCAGTTGATAATCAATTTACTGTCCCTGTCCATGCTCAAATAGGTGAATTGTTCGCCGTGTTCAAAATCGCCAAGTTTGGTGTTTTGCGGTTTGGTTAGAACAAAGCCGTGAACCTCGTCCACTTGGACAAAAGCGCATTTCACGTTGCGGATTTTTTCATCTAGCAGGTGTGTGCATTTTTCCCCTGCCGTTTCAAGAATCGAAAGCACGGTGTCACGATGCAAGCCGGTGAATCGTTCAATCGCGCGAACGCCCATGCCTTCGCAGAGTAAATGAACCACTTGGCACGCCTGTTTGAAATCCACGCGCACCCCGTCCAGCGGTTGCGATTCACTGAAAGTTTTGTCGCAACGCAAGCAGCGGTAGCGTTGCACATTATTTTGAAAACGCCCAAACTTTTTTGTCTCTCCATTACAGCAATGACACGTTGGCACTTGACCTTTCTCGGCCACGTCTTACAGTGATGTTGAATCGTCTAGATTCCACTGAAGGTTTCGGCCTTTGGTTGCGCCCCGCCGGTGCTAGAAACACCGGCAGGGCTTTTGTTTTTTATTTATTTTTTCACCTTGCGCGATTTTCGCGCTTTCACTTTATTCCACCGCGCCATGACAGCGGCGCGGGCTTGTTCACTTGTGCGGGCTTTGGCTTTGCCCGTTCCGGCTTTTCCACCGAGACGGCCAAGAGCTTGCGCGGCACGATTTATTTTCTCATTCACGGGTTCAATATACACAACCGCTTGCGTATAATCAAGAGGAAAATGGAATTATTTTTGCCACAAAAAAGGCTTGCACTCCGCTGTTGGCGGCGGTAAGGTCTGGTCACAAGTGGCAATTCAATTGCCTGTCGGCGCAGATGATAAACCCGCAAAAGTAAATCATCTGCGCCGTTTTCTTTTCTGGGCGACTGGTTTCGGCGACCGCCAGCCCCCGCGTTATATCCTCATGGTAAAAAAAACAAGACCGCTCGCAGTGTTTTGAAAATCCGGTGACTCTGCCGGGGGGCTTTCGCCCAAACACAACAAGCGGTCTATAATCGCTTTGGGTCAATCAACGCACTTCACGCGCTACCAGTCTCGAGCTTCATCCTTGCGACCTGCCTTCGCCAAGTCGCGCGCTCGTTCGATATAAGTTGAAAAGAA
>JBEKBA010000193.1:0-3178 GCA_050015635.1 Verrucomicrobiota bacterium | reverse complement strand
TCCGCGGGCTCGGTTGATCATTTTCCGTTGAAAGGTTAGAGCATTTCCATCAATTCTGTAGCGCGCGCCGGCGCCCTCATGGGGTAGCGGTGTTTTTGACTTTTGGCGGCGTTTCGGCTCGGTCACAGGGCACGAAGGCCATGCTCCCTCGCCAAAGCCTTGCCGAAAGCCAAAAACCCTCGCTCCGCATCGCTACATTATTTCTGTCAATGCTCTAAGGCAGCATTTTTTTGGCGGCGTCAGGCGCGTCAATTTTCGTCGTGCCGACATTTGCGATTACGACGGTCGAATCGCGGTCAATATCGACGTCATTGTCATTGAAGGTCACAGTGCCTTTTACTCTGAATTCGTACTTCGTGAGTTCGCCGTTATTTATCCAAAACTTCACCGAGCCTGAAGGATTGGCGACCGTTGCGCCGCCACGGCGGAACCTTAGCAGTGTTTTGGCACCGTCTTCGGTCAGGTCGCTGGAATACGCATCACCGTCCTGCTTCAAGTCTTTGGCATAACCGACAAGGTCGGCAGCTTGCGCCGCCGGGGTCTTAAAATTCCGCACCATGCCAACCAGGAAGCGGCCCGGACCTTGATCGTCACTTTCCAGAGCGGCGAGCGTCTGCCAGTCGCCATCAGGGTTGGTGATCGCGGCATTCGTGCCTTTCATTAAAATTTCCGTTTCATTATCGCGGAAGCTCAACTTGACGTAAGTATAACCATCCTTTTCGGTTTGACCGTCGGTCGGGCCGGGCTTGAATTGGGCGTCGTCAGGAACGACAACGGTTATATGCCAACTATAATTGGTTTCCTGCCCGAGTTTTTGGGCGGCCCCGGTAACGTCATCCGCAGGACTGGAATGCGCCGCGAGAACTGAACCGGTCAATAAGAGCATTGCACTAAACAGAATTTTATTTTTCATAAAAGAGCCTTTCGTTTGCATTGTCCGTGGTGTTAACGGGAAAATAATACTTGAGATGCCAAATGCAAGCTGTTGTTTCAAAATGGCGATGTCCCCCACCCTTCTCCAACCCGATTTTGCCGTATTCTGAACGGTTTTTTAGCTTGTTGTTGAGTTGGAATTTTTTGAAAGCGGAGCCGGCACATGAAAGAAATCGTCAGGAATCAGCGCGAAGTTGTCGAGCAAAGGCACCTTCAAATGGGTCCTGCCACACGACGGGAATCCGCCACAAAAATCGGGGTTGTTGGACATCAGCTTGTGAATCTTAAAATTCAAAGTCACCCACCCGCGTTGCTTTCCGACGGTCGTTCAAGAATGATGAAATGGACTCTATTCCGTAATGAAAGCAAGTTTCATTCTGATAACCGACGGGTATCCGGACTTCGATGCCGGCCCATAATCTGGCAATTATCCCCGATGACTCACCGGGCCGAACCCCGTTCGCAGATTTTTTTTGGCCATCAGCCATACTCCATGATAACCCGGCAAACCGCAGGGGCGCTATGGGGTGTTCTACCCATATGCGGTCTTAAATGTTCAGTTCCCGCCTTACCTGTGATAATGCGGACTTGAAAATCAGCTAAAAAGCCTTAGACTTCATTATCATGCGAATCCAATTCCTTATTTTACCGATTTTCTTCACAGGTTTATTGTCAACAGTTCAAACCGTCATGGCACAGGCGAATCTTCCGTTTTACACGGATAATCTAGTCAACGGATTCCAAAATTACAGTTGGGCGACGGTGAATCTGACCAACACCGCGCCGGTGTATTCAGGCAGCAATTCCATCAGCGTCACCGACGGCGCCAATTATCAGGCACTTTATCTTGAAAATTCGGCTTTCAACACCACGCCCTACAGCAGTGTTAGTTTTTGGATCAACGGCGGCGCGAGCGGCGGGCAAAAGGAGCAGGTTTCGGCCCTGCTCGGCGGCACCAGTCAGAATGATTATTCGCTGGGGACTTTGGAGACCAACACCTGGCAACACTTTGTCATCCCGCTTTCGGCCCTGGGTGTCTCCAACGCGACTAATTTTAACGGCCTGTGGATACAAAGCAGCATTGCAGCGGCCCAGCCGACGTTTTACGTGGATGACATTGAATTGATTGCGGCACCAGCGCCGGCAACGGTTCAACTTGGATTAAATGCCGGACAGGCATTGCGCACGGTGGACGGGCGGCAATTTGGCGTGAATACGGCCACATGGGATGGCCTGCTTGGCAGTTCGCAAACGCTGCCTTTGCTTGAGGAAATGGGTTGTCTCGCGTTGCGCTGGCCGGGCGGCTCGACTTCCGATGCATATAATTGGGCAACGGACCCGTCCGGGAATTCCACGTTCATGAATATCGCCACAAACCTGCCGGGCGCCCAGGTATTCACCACAGTGAATTACGGGACCGGCACTGCCGGTGAAGCCGCCGCCTGGGTGCTCTCGGCGGACGTCACCAATCAATGCGGTTTCAATTATTGGGAAATTGGCAATGAATGTTATGGCCCATGGGAAACTGATTCACATGCGGTTCCTCATGATCCCTACACTTATGCCACCAACGCCGCCACATACATTCAGCAGATGAAGGCGGCTGATCCCGCAATCAAAATCGGCGTGGTTGCCGTTCCCGGCGAGGACAGCTACATAAACGACTCCAATCATTTTGCCGTGAATCCGGTCACCGGACAAACGCATTACGGCTGGACTCCGGTCATGCTGGCGACATTGAAAAATCTGGGCGTCACGCCGGATTTTCTCATCTATCATTTTTATCCCCAATACACCGCTACAGATTGGGAACCCAACTCGCCAGACAGCGATCCGCTTTTGATGCAGGTTTCAGGCAATCCTTCGCCTTCGGATTGGACCGACTGGGCCAGCGCAGCTTCCAGTTTACGGCAGCAAATCACTGATTATATCGGTTCAGGTTCACCCGTCACAAATATCGAACTCTGTTGCACGGAAAACAACAGCGATTCCGGGGTAATGGGCAGGCAATCCACCAGCGTGGTCAACGCACTTTATCTGGCCGACAGCACCTGCCAGCTCCTGAAAACCGAATTCAATTCTCATGTCTGGTGGGATTTGCACAACGGCGCGGACACCAGCGGCGATTTCGATCCAACGCTTTACGGCTGGCGACCGAACGGGGATTACGGCTTGTTAAGCGGAGCCAATTTCCGCTATCCAACTTTTTACGCTGAAAAATTGCTGCAATATTTTGCGCGTCCGG
>JBEKBA010000192.1:0-3193 GCA_050015635.1 Verrucomicrobiota bacterium | reverse complement strand
TTGCTTACAATAATCTGCATGGCTGCCGGAGTGGGCTGGGGTTGGCGGGCCAAGTCTAATGCCGATCCTCTGGACGCCACTCGACTGTCCTTTGGAATTCGCTGGGTGACAATTGCAGTGCTGTTCGTTATGTGGCTGGCGGTTACGTTTTTGGACGCAAACATCGGTCGGATGGGCAAAGCGTGGCCATTGATGCTTTTGATTTTCTGCTTCTGTGTCTATTTCCGCGAGCTGAAGCAGCGCAAGCGGAAGCTAAGCACTTCGCCGCCTAACAAAGCACTGGAGCCAATCGGCACCGCGCCAGTCAATTCGACGGAATTATGAAGTTTGATTGTCATCATTGCATTGCTGAGTCCGGCTCCGGTGCCGGCGGCTCAGTTTTTTCGTGAGGGCACTTCACACCACTATGAAAAAAACGTCTAAATCTAAACTATTCCGCCTTGGGATTGCGGTCGCGTTCTGTTGCGTAATCATCGCTCTGCTTGAGGTGTTTGATCTTCACCCACAATTCAGTATTGGGAAATTTCATGTTTGTTGGGCTGGAATTAGCACATGGATTTTGACGCTGGCACTATGACCATTCCTTTGACCAGCCGACGAACGGAAATTCAGAAGATTTGCGACGTTGGGCCAATCATGATGACATATGATTGAACAGTGGCCTAACAAGCCGCCGGAGCCAATCGCCGTTGGCGCTTGCCGTTCCGCAGTCGCGGTTCACGTCGCAAGTCGGGATAAATGGAGTAAAAATCCGTCAGGGACAAGACCGCTTTTGACAGCAATTCTATGCCGCCGAACAACAAACCGTTGCCACGAACCGCGCTTGAACCCGTGAGAAAGATACCTAATCACAAATGATTGCACCTTTGGCAAAAATGATGGACTGGTCGGCCATTCAGGTTACGACACTGATGATGCCTGCCAATGAACAAAAGCCGAGGCTGGAGGAAGCCCTTCGATTTCTGAAAGGCCCGGACTTCGTTTCCACTGATGGTCAACCGGCACAGGTTGAATTCAACGGACCTGTCCATTTCCGCTTTCCCGCGCCCCGACCCTGTGAATTCACGGAAAACAATCTCGTTCATGGGCGGCTTTACCGCTGCCCAGAACGATGGCAGGAGCGGCCCGTGATTGTTCTACTGCCTGGTTGGAATGACTCCGCCAGTTATAATCTCAGATTTCCATTGATCGCCCGCCGCTTTAATCGCGCGGGATTTAACGTGGCCACGTTAGTGCCGCCTTACAACTTTCAACGCTGTCCCTCCCAGCTCGCGGCGTTTGACATCGGGGATTGCCTTCTTTGGGCGGAAATGGCGGCGCAAGCGATCGCCGAAATTCGTGCCCTGGCCGGCTGGCTGCTGGGGGAAGGTTGCCCCACTGTAGCGCTGTGGGGATATTCGGCGGGAGCGAGTGATGCGGGGATGGCAGTGTGCCACGATGCGCGGCTGGCCGCTGTCGTTATGGCATGCTCCCGCGTGCGCTATAGACCTTATGTGGAACGACTAGCCGTCCGGCCCCGTATCCGCTCACGATTGCAGCGCGTTAGCGAGCTATGCGAGGCGCTCAATGGGACGCCGCTGAATTTGACTACGACCCTGCCAGTGATTCCAAAGGAAAAGATATTACTGATAGAGGCGAGCCATGATGACGCCATCTGCCCAAAGGACGATACCGAGGACTTGTGGCAATCGTGGGGACAGCCGGACATCTGGCGGTTGCCGCATGGCCACGTCGGGATTTGTTGTGGGTTCGTGCCGGGTTTGCCGGAACGCGTCCTGCGCTGGCTGTCGCCACGAATGAATAAATAATTTTCAGCTCTTCAAAAATTCCATGCCGCCGCTGAACAACAAACCATTGCCGCGGACCGCGCTCAAACCCGTGTGCGAAGCGTTGGCAAATGTCATCCGGCAACGGCGTGAATCCAGCGGCCTTTCATTGAACCGGCTTGCGGAATTGACAAATCTTTCGCGTCCGATGATTCGCTTCATGGAAAACAACGAGCGCATTCCCACCGTTGACACCGTCGCGCGCATCAGCCGCGCGTTCGGAATTTCCTTGAGTCAATTGGTTGCGGAAGCGGAAAAGAAATTATGAATATAAAAAACTTCACACCACTAATCATCGTGGCATTTCTTGTTGCGACGCTCACCGGCTATTTCAAACATTCGCCACCGGAAACGCAAGCACCAGGTGGAAGGCCCCAATCCCGAATGACGGTTTGGGGGTGAAATTCTGGCAAATCGTCATCGTCATCGGCCATGCAAAAAAAGGTTTGCACTGGTTGGGAACGCGGGCAAGCCAAAACGGAAAAAGTTAATTTTTCCGTTAGTCCGTTTGTGCCTCCGGTATGCGGAGGCGCTGGTTTTGGGCACACCGAAAGATCAGTTGGCACAGCCCGAAAAAACGAAAGTCAAAGATGGGTTGTCAGCCGAAGAAATTGCCAAGATGGAGCAGGAAATGGAATCACTCGATCACGACTTCAAAGCCATTGAGGAATCTTACGGAGAAAACATGCTGAACCTGACCCTGGCTCGTGGCTATATCAGAAGGCTCATCGACAATGCCAAAGTCGTCAGGCACTTGAACGGGAACCACCCCGACATCTTCTCTGAATTCGAACCAATTGCGGCCGCTGAAACTTCGTAATGTGAACCAACCAGTCCCCACCGCATTAAAAATCAGGCGAATGCTTCATATCTGTCATCATCAGAAATGAATTCCAAAACCATACCAGTCATCCCGGCGCTTTGACTGGCCGGCTTTCCTGCGGGCACTCGGAAACCGGCCAGACAAATCGCCTCAATTCGAACCTAGACGGTCGCACACGCAACGGTCATTCTAAAACCGCGCTCAACTCCGCCGTCGTCCGTTCATGCCACTCCCGACCTGCTCCGTCTCGCTGCCGGTTTCAGAATGCCCGTTCAGTGCATGAAAATTTGTTTATAGCACATCATTTTGAAGTGTTCAGTCTAACGCAATTCCGGCGGCTTTCTGGAAATAGGAAGCCGATCATTTTGGTTAGACACCATCCCCTTATCAAAAAATAAGGCCGCAAGACGAGCAACGTCCGCGCAATTTCCGCGCAGCATCCGGCGTGGCGTCCGGCGCAACATCCGGTGAATTATTTGGGCAATTTCCGGGCAACTACCGAGACGTGTCCGGGCAGTTGGCGGGCAACGTCTCACAAGACACC
>JBEKBA010000191.1:0-3223 GCA_050015635.1 Verrucomicrobiota bacterium | reverse complement strand
ATTCAGGTTGATCGTCGTTAGAAATTCCGGTTGGGCTTGAGGTCTTCCACGCATCCTTCTCTGACCACTCCGCTCCGCCAACATTCAAACTCTCTGGGAGTTTTTCAGCAAACTGCTAATTGGCCGCCCGTTCAGAAACTGGTCTCTGCCCGGATACCGTTCGCCCACTGCTTGCTAACGCGACAAGTGCCGATGCCTGCACACTCATAAGCTGCTTTATCACCAGCCCACATTCCAAGCGTCAAACCGACGCAAATCCCCAACAGAATTATATTTTCCAATTTTAAGTGCGATGTCATCCGTTTTGAATAATGCTGCTTTCATCAGGGTTTTGGTGTCGCATAATTGTTGCACGATGTCATTAGCAAGCTGTTTGAATGTGAAAATACATGGATATAATAAGTGAAAACTTCAAAAATATCCGAATGGATTCAGAATCCAGAATTTCAGAAACCGGCTTTTGTCGCGCTCGGTTCAAATCTGGGTGATTCGCGGCAGATTGTTTTGGACGCGATGGCGCGGCTGCAAAATTTTTCCGACACGCCCATGCTGAAATCTTCCTTGTGGCAGACTTCGCCGGTGAATTGTCCGCCGAACTCGCCGAAGTTTGTAAACGCAGTTGTCAGTTTGGTTCCGCGAAAAGATGAAACACCGGAATCGCTGTTGAAAAAGCTGCGCCAACTGGAAAAGGAAATCGGCCGCGAGCCAAAAAAAGTTCTGAATGAGCCGCGCCCGCTGGATTTGGACCTGATCGCGTTTGGAAATGAAGGTCGCAATTCGCCGGAACTGATTTTGCCGCATCCTCGCGCGCATTTGCGAAAATTTGTGCTTCAGCCGTTGAGTGAAATCACGCCGGATTTGGTTTTGCCGGAGCAGGGGAGAACCGTTTCACAGTTGCTCGCTGAACTTCCCGGTGAAGAAACCGTCACGCGACTATGAATGTTCCACCCAGGATATGCTGACATTCGATTTCTTCGAGTTCTAGAGCATTATCATAAAAACTGTAGCCATGCGGTGGGGAAGATTAAGGAGCGGTCTTTTTGGGTTTTGGCTTCGTTTTGGCTCAGTCACAGGCCGCAGCGGGCATGCTCCTTCGCCAAAGCCTTGCCAAAACACCAAAAATCCTCGCTCCGCATGGCTACAGTATTTCTTCAAACGCTCTGGGCGGATGCGGGGCATGACGAAAATTTTTCCATGGGTGGAAAAATAACGGGACACGTTGCGGCGGACTCCGGGAGATGATTCCGGCCGGCGTCAATTATTTTGCGCCAGCAATTCCTGAACGGAGATTCCCCGCAACTCGAAAAGCCGGCGGATGGTTTCTTCGATCAAATTGTTCGGGCAGGACGCGCCGGCGGTGACGCCCACGGTGATTTTTCCGGACGGCAGCCAGTCGCTGGTCTCGACTTCCTCTTTGCGGTGCTGGTTGTAATGGCGGATGAGTTTATCCGATTCCATTTTGGCCGCGTTCTTGATGAAATAAGTCGGCAATTTGGCTTCGCCCATTTCGGCAAGGTGCGAAGTGTTCGAGGAATTGTAGCCGCCGATGACGATGAGCAAATTCATCGGCTCGCGCAAAAGTTTTTGGAGCGCGTCCTGCCGGTCCTGCGTCGCGCCGCAAATCGTATCAAAGAAACGAAAATGCCTGTCAATTTCCGCCGCCCCGAATTTTTTCTCCATCGCCGTTTTGAAACGGCGTTGCACTTCCTCGGTTTCGCCGCGCAACATCGTTGTCTGGTTTGCCACGCCGACGGCCTGCAAATGGATTACCGGGTCGAATCCGGTGGAATAGGCGCCTTTGAATTTTTCAAGAAATTCATTTTTGTCGCCGCCGTTCAATATGTAATTACAAACGTAATCCGTCTCCGCGAGATTGAAAACGACCAGATAATGTCCGCTGCCGTAAGCCGTCGCTTGTGACGTAGTGGCTTTGGTTTCCTCGTGCTTGGCCTTGCCGTGAATGATGCTCGTGACGCTTTCCTTCGAGTATTGGCGGACGCGTTTCCAGACGCTCATCACGTCGCCGCACGTTGTGTCCACCAGCTCGCAGCCTTTTTCCTTGAGACGTTCGCGGGTGCTGACTTCCGTGCCAAACGCGGGAATAATGACCACGTCGCTGGCATTCAATTTTGCCAGTTCTTCCTCGGTCGGCTTGGGCGAAATGATTTGAATGCCCATGTTGCGAATCTGATCGTTGACCTCCGGGTTGTGAATAATTTCGCCGAGCAGATAAATCGGTTGGGGCGCGGGAAAATACTTTCGCGCGGCATAGGCGAGAT
This sequence comes from Verrucomicrobiota bacterium, assembly GCA_050015635.1. Lineage (GTDB taxonomy): Bacteria > Verrucomicrobiota > Verrucomicrobiia > Limisphaerales > UBA11358 > UBA11358. Next base: position 944 of record JBEKBA010000191.1, on the reverse strand, counting down.
CAATCGCCCGCTCGACACCGTAGCAAAAGCCGAATTCCTTCGCCAGCCGGACGGTGAGTTCCCCGGCGGAAAGAACGCAATCATTGGCGCGGACGCGTTCGACGAGGTCGCTGCGATAATGCGTAAGCACTTGCGCCTGCACCGCTTCGAGAATGTCGGGGCGGCGCAGGTTGATCTTTTTTTTAGCGACGGGCGTTTCCGTTGACATTGACATAAGGTAAAACTAAACGCGAATGAGTGAAGCGTCCAGCAGAACTTCCGTCACAATTGAATGGGCAATTTTATTGCGCGACAATAAATTCATGACATGATGTGCGCGAGTCGGGGCGTAGCGTAGCCTGGCTAGCGCGCCTGCCTTGGGCGCAGGAGGTCGCGAGTTCAAATCTCGCCGCCCCGACCATTTTCCCTGATAAAATATCGGCGGGCAACGCCAAAGGGAAAATATCCCTGCATTGCGTCCCCGGCGCGCCGCGATAAATCCGGGGTTTTATGGCTGGTGCATAAGGGTTTTATGCAATGCCAAAAATAGCTTCGGTGGTTATACCGGCAACGAACTGAATCCGCCAGCGGTGTTGGTACTGCGATTTATTGGATGTCATTTCATTTCTGGTTTGCCGGCTTCCTTCAGCTTTGCATTTAATGCGTCACGCTTTTTCTTTAACAGGGCTGGTTGCGTAAAGTAGAAATCAAACATTGACTCCAAAACATCAAGATTCCATTCCGCTTCTCCTGTCTCGACCTCGATAATCTCTCCAGACGCTTTGCTCTTTATAGGATGCGCGGCAAAATTGCCAACGATTCGGATTGCATCCAAGGATTCAGCTAACAGTTTGCTGAAAAACTCCCAGAGAGTTTGAATGTTGGCGGAGCGGAGTGGTCAGAGAAGGATGCGTGGAAGACCTCAAGCCCAACCGGAATTTCTAACGACGATCAACCTGAATCAG
>JBEKBA010000190.1:0-3281 GCA_050015635.1 Verrucomicrobiota bacterium | reverse complement strand
AAGAGAGCTTGCAAAAGCCCGAACGTTACTACCTCAAAGCCATGAACTGCCCGCATCATCACCGCATTTTTGCGGCTGAACCGCGCAGTTACCGCGATTTGCCGTTGCGGCTGGCCGAATACGGCACGTGTTATCGCTACGAGCAGTCGGGTGAATTGTTCGGCCTCATGCGCGTCCGCTCGCTCAATATGAACGACGCGCACATTTATTGCACTCCCGAGCAGTTCGCCGCCGAATTCAACGCCGTCAACGAAATGTATCTGAAGTATTTCAAAATTTTCGGCATCGAAAAATACGTGATGCGCTTCAGCACGCACGACCCGTCGCGCCTGACCGGCAATAACGCGAAATTTGTCAACGAACCTGAATTGTGGAAGCAGACCGAGGATTTGGTTCGCAAAGTTTTGATTGATTCAAAGATTCCCTACGTCGAAGTGCCCAACGAAGCGGCGTTCTACGGCCCGAAGATTGACGTGCAGGTCTGGAGCGTCATCGGGCGCGAGTTCACGCTGGCGACCAATCAGGTGGACTTTGCCGTGCCCGCGAAGTTCGGCCTGAAATACCGCGACCGGGACAATTCGGAGAAAACACCTTTGTGCATCCATCGCGCGCCCCTCGGCACGCACGAACGCTTCATCGGCTTTTTGATCGAGCATTACGCCGGCAATTTCCCGCTCTGGCTCGCCCCCGAACAGGTGCGCGTCCTGACGCTGGGCGAAGATGAAAAGTTGTTGGCTTACGCGAAATCAATCGTGGACGAATTGCGCGCCAGTTTCGTTCGCTGCGAATCCGATTTCCGCACCGACCCGATCAAAGCCAAAATCGCCGAAGCCGAACAGGCCAAAGTCCACACCATGCTCGTCATCGGCGGCCGCGACATGGAAGCGGGGGCGGTTTCCGTCCGCGTTCACGGCCAAGGCAATCTCGGCGCGAAGCCCAAGGGCGAAGTCGTGGCGGATATTTTGCAGGCTGTCAGGGAAAGGCGCGCGTGAGTTGGAATGAATTATTTTTTGATTTTGTGACCCTTTGGGTGACGATTGATCCCATCGGCACGGTGCCGCTTTATCTGGCGGTCACAAAGGATATGCCCGCCAAAACGCGTCGGCGGGCCGCGGTGCGCGCCACGATTATCGCGTTCGGATTGCTCGCAGCGTTTCTTTATTTAGGCCAGTATTTGCTGGAAACGATGCGGATTGAAATGCTGTCATTTCAAATTGCCGGTGGCATTGTTTTATTTCTTTTCGCGCTGACGATGATTTTCGCGAAATCGTCCTTGCACGATGCGCCCGCGGACGAAGGCCATGACGTGGCGGTCTTTCCGCTGGCAATGCCGTCCATCGCCGGGCCGGGCGCGCTGCTGGCGGCGGTGGTATTGACGGACAACAAAACGCACAGTTTGTGGCAGCAAACGCTGACCTGCCTGATCATGGCGCTGATACTGGCGGCGACGTTGGTTTTGATGTTGCTCGGCGACCGGCTCATGAGACTGATTGGACGTTCGGGCGCGAATGTTTTGAGCCGCGTGATGGGCATGATTCTCTCGGCGGCGGCGGTGCAAATGGTCTATAGCGCCTTGAAGGGACAACTGGGACCGGGTTGAATCGGAAAATTTCATGTTCAACCGCTCCGTTTTAAATAAACCTTCGCGCGATGTTTGAACTCCTCAAAACCGATTCGCACACCAAAGCGCGTCTGGGAAAATTGACCACCTCGCGTGGCGTCGTGGACACGCCCGTGTTCATGCCCGTCGGTACGCAAGCCAGCGTGAAGGCGCTCGATCCGCGCGAACTTCTCGAGATGGGCACGCAAATCATCCTCGGCAACACCTACCATCTCAACCTGCGCCCCGGCCTCGACATCATCCGCGCCGCCGGCGGCCTGCACAAATTCATGAATTGGGAAAAGCCGATTCTCACCGACAGCGGCGGCTTTCAGGTTTTCAGCCTCGCAAAAATCCGGAAAATCAAGCCGCACGGCGTCGAATTCCGTTCGCACATTGACGGCTCGCTTTTATTTCTCGGCCCGAAGGAGGCGATGGAAATCCAGCGCGTCCTCGGCTCGGACATCGCGATGGTTTTCGATGAATGTCCGCCGCACGATGCGCCCGCCGGGGAACAGCGCCTCGCCGTCGAACGCACCATCCGCTGGGCGCGCGAATGTCGCGAACAGCCACATGCCGATGGACAAAAAGTTTTTGGCATTGTGCAAGGCGGTTCAAATCCCGCGTTGCGCGAACAATGTGCGAAGGCGCTCGTGGAAATGAAATTCGACGGTTACGCCATCGGCGGCGTGAGCGTCGGCGAACCCGAACCGGAAATGTTGCGTGCGATTGAATTGACCGAACCATTTTTGCCTGCGGACAAGGCGCGTTACGCGATGGGTCTCGGCACGCCCGCGCAGATGGTCGAGCTGATCGCGCGCGGCGTGGACATGTTCGACTGCGTGCTGCCCACGCGCGTTGCGCGCAACGGCACGGCGTTCACGCGGCGCGGCGCGTTCGGACTCAAGGGAGGCGCTTACAAGGCGGATTTCCGTCCGATAGAAGAAAACTGCGGCTGCTTTGCGTGCCAACAATTCACGCGCGCGTATCTGCGCCATTTGCTGAATGTGAATGAAATTCTCGGCCTGCGCATGGTGAGCGTCCACAACTCGTATCTGTTTTTGAAAATCATGGCCGAAGTGCGCGCGGCCATCGCCGCCGGAACCTTCGCGGCATTTTACCGTGATTTCATTGCGAATTACGTTCCCTCAAAAAAAATCCTGGACGCGCGGAAAAAAAAGGCCGAACGATGATTTTTGCCTCGTAAGTCCTTGGTTCTCAACCTTGTTAAGGCTCCTTAAGGCTATTCCAACCCTTCAATGATGCCAGCCACCTCGATGATAATAACACCCGCCCCCCGAATCCAAATGAAAATGACACCGCCGGATACGGCCAAGCATAATATGGATAGGGACTTACATACACTGTTACAGTGGAAAACAGGCTCAACTCAAGCCTTTTCGCGGCGGCGCAAAACACGCTCGCGCTTTTTGATTTCGGCGGACAACAATTCTTCCGCTGACCAGCCACGCGCCTGCCCGAATTCCGTCAGCGCAAAAAGTTGTTCCGCCAATTTCGTTTTTGTTAATCGTCGTTTGAATTTTTGGCCGTTTTCGTGGCGGCCGTCTGCAAAGACCTTGCGCGCTTTCTTTACTAATTTTTCCGCGCGCAGCAACGCGGGTAGATGTTTCGGAATTCCGTCGAACGCGGAAGGTCGTGCGTGTATAGTTCCGTGCTTTTC
>JBEKBA010000189.1:0-3767 GCA_050015635.1 Verrucomicrobiota bacterium | reverse complement strand
ACTGATGGTGGCATAGCTGGCTTCGCCAAGGCCGACGAGCACGCGAAAGGCAATCATCATTGCAAACGTCGCCGCGAACCCGGTCAAAATTGTGCCCACGCTCCACACAAAAATACCGGCGGCAATGAGCCATTTACGCGACCAGCGGTCGCCAAGCCAGCCGAAGAACGGCGAGGTGATAAAGTAGCCGATCATGAAGGCCGTCATGAGCCGCCCGGCCTGACCGTCGTTGATGCCGAGGTCTTTTTGTAACGGCGTCAATACGGCCGAGAGCACGTAGCGGTCCAGGTAATTGAACAGGTTGAGGCCGGTGAGGATGAACAGAATCCAGGCGGGCGAGAGTTGCTTACGTGTGGCGGTGTCTATCATGGTAAGGATAACATGGGGTGGTCAGGCGCGGGAATATCCAGTGACGGCCGATGGGAAGAATCCTCCGGGTCTTCCGTGTGACAGTCGAGCGAGTCGTCAAAGCCGTGGAGATGCTGGAGCTTCTGCACCAGCGCCCGCTCGATTTGATCCTCGGAAATGAAGTTAGGCATGGGCGGTTCAATGATCTTTGGTCATCTGTTCGCCCAAAAGTTCTGCGGTGGCCGTGATGCCAGTCAGGATTGTCGCCGCGATTTGGTCCGGGAATTTACGCGGCAGACGTGCCGTCGTTTGTTCCACAACCCCGGGCGTTTGGGCGAACACTTCATCCATGATGGATTTCATTTCGGAAAATCCGCAACGTTTTGCCGTTTCCAGCCAATGCCGGGCGGAAATCTCCTGCCACCGGTAATGCCGGTTCTTTCCCCTCACCGCCATGGCCATCCTGATCTTGTGTGGCGACAACTTGCCGCGGCCTTTCCCCAGCATCGAGTGGGCGGACAAAATGTCATAGCGCGGCGTCAGCCGGTAAGCGCCGCCCGCGCGCAGAAAAAGGCTGAAGTTCTTGGCGTGACCGTCAATCGCCGCCAGCAGCCAGAACACCAGTTGCGTGCGCATGAAATCGCGGCGATCCTCCGCCGCCCGCTCCGAACCGAGCAGCAGTTCCATGATGCGTTCGATGCCCGGGCCACCATCGCTTTCGTATTTCAAGGCCGAAGGGGTGGCCGTTGCCTGGCAGAAATCTTCCTGGGGCAAGCGTATATACCAGCCGCCATTCTTCGCCAGCACGCGGTCAAAGCGTTCGACCACCAGCGTCTTCTGGTCACCGAAGCTTGCCATGCGACAATCGGCCACCGGAATGCCATACGCCCGGACAATCCGGGCGCAGAGCCATTCATTTTCCACCGAGGTCGAAAGGTCAATCCCCTGTGGATTGCCGCCGATCGGCAATTTGAGAATGTGCGTGGTGGGCGTCGAACCGGTCGGGCGATGCCAAGCGCCGCCGTGCCAGAGCAGCGCCGTCTTTTCCTGCGCACCGGCCAGCGAAATACGAAATACATCGTCGGCCGGCTCTCCGCGGCCAAACGCCGGGTTCAAGGAACCGGCAAGAATGTTTGCCACGCCGCCCGCCGACAATCGTTCGCCTGTGATTTTTCGGACGTTCACCGGCGAATGGCCTTCCGGCAGAAGTTGGAGCGCTCCCACGCAGTCGCGCCCGATTTCCTGCAACAAATCGAATGCGCCGATGGAGGATGCTCCGAAACGGCGCTGAATCCTTTCGCGGATGGTGCGGTTGTCCGGCAGCAGGTTGTCGAAAAACTCGACCACACCCTTGCGATAAGGCTGCGTGTGCGGGCGCAACGGGAGCGACAACGAGATGGGCCGCGCCGCCGGAGATGACAACCACGATTCGGTGTAAGCAAACTCCTGCCCGCCCCGGGCAGGTCGCCGCCATTCGCCGACGTGCTCGCCGTTCATCCACACCGACAATGCCCGGATGTGTTTTACGCGCGCCATAAATCACCATTCGGAAACCTTGGGGGACGCGCCGCGAGACTGGACGACCAGTTCCAGGTCCAATGCCGCCAATAGTTTGAAAATGCGATTCAGCGACGCGGTGGATGAATCCAGTTCCAGCTCCGAAACCGCGCTTTGCAACAATCCTGACGCGCGCGCCACCTGCGCCTGGGTCAGGCCGCGTTGTTTGCGGAAGCCTTGCAGGACTGCGCCCAACTGCTGCGGTGTCTTGATCGGATAACCGGCATCTATTTTTTTCTTCATATCGGTTTTAGACGATAAATGGCAATTATCGGTTATACAAGATAAAAGGCATTTATCCCTTTTAACCGATATTGCCGCCCGGTTGCCCCGACCTGTCCGCCGACGCTTTGGCGAAGGCGGATAGGCCGGGAGGAAATTGGAGGCCAAGTCCACCGCCACCACCACCGCCGTCATCATCATCGTCGCCACCATCATCGGCATGGGCAATGATGACTGTCATGGTGGCGGCTGTCCCGCGTCCTCCATTTCTTCCGCCATGCCGGACGGGAATTGGATGTCGAGGTTTTCGGCGGAAAGTTTGCCGGAGATGAGCCGAGGGAGAAATGAATCTCGTGTTCGCTTGAGTATATCGGACTGTTTTTGAAGCAGATATTTCTACTGAAACAACGGCCCGGTTTTTTTGTGGAAGCTCTCCATCAAATCATCCGATGGGAAAAAGGCGATGACATGTCGGAGGTTTCCTTATGGTCGGGTGCTTTTGCCCTGGTTTCCAAAGAAACGGAACCGGATCACCACATATTCCCGGGTTTCGTCCAGACGGAAGCCGGACTTTTGAATTTCTCTTGCAATCCCCGGCATGTGAGCCACCCCCCACGGCACCATGATGTTGTCCGATTGCAGCAGATGAGACTGGATTTCTTCCAAGAGATGCTGATTGCGCTTCCTGAGGAGATCATCAAAGAGTTGCTCCTCAAAATCGGGCGGTGGCGAGTATAGCATCAGCTTTTGCAGATTTCCGGCGTTCACACCCCGTGAATGAATGAGCATGATCAGATTAAGGAAATCAATCGTATTGTTTGAGAACTCGTCCACATCCACATCCGCCGGCACGATTTCGCCCCGGACGGGCACAAACTTCTCCTTTTGCTCGGCCAGACCGAGAGCTTTCGCCATGCGTTTGTAACTAATTTTGTTTGTCAGCAGATTCTGAGTGTCCGTGACTCCTTCCATTAAAATAATCGAGTTGGTCGGGAACGTTTGCGAAACTTTCTGGTAGAAGCCCGCGTCAGCGACGTGCGACATCGGAAACAACTCGATGGTCTTGCCGTCGTTGCGGACGTATTTTCTCACCTGAACCGTTAAACCGCCCGGGTGCAGCGCCATGAAACCATCGCTGAAATGATCCACCGCCACGGCGGTGCAAAGGAAAGCATAAACAATCACCGCGGGCAGCAACACGAAAACGTTCACCAGCACGAATACGGACAGGTTCCGCCAGCTAAAGCGCCGGATACCAAGCTGTCCTTCTGACAACAGCGGCCAGCAGAACTTGAACCCGCCTTGCGACCCGTAGAGAATCCCGAGGGCGAGGATGACCTGACAGAATGAAATGCCCCAGGCAACCTGCTGAATCCGATCAAAACAATAAATTGCGAATGGAAACACGGCCAACACCGCTACAAGATTGAAAAGCGGGATGGGTAGAAACAGGCGTTTGGGGACCATTGGCGTCAGTCCGATCAGACAATACACCCCCACTGCCATGAGTGCGGCAACGGTGGAGATAACCTCACGAACCACCGAAAAAAGGTGAGTTCCAAAAAAAAGGATCAAGGAGTCATCAGCAAGGGAAGCAACTGCATCGGCCAGAAACAGTCCGAGGCACAGACTGAGCAGGA
>JBEKBA010000188.1:0-3310 GCA_050015635.1 Verrucomicrobiota bacterium | reverse complement strand
CGGCATGGTCATTCACGCGCGGATATTTATTTCCGAACCAGCCGTCATCCAGCAAAAACAACTCCACCCCCAACTCTTTGGCCGGATCGAAAAGACTGACGATTCGGTTGAAATCGAAATCAAAGCCGGTCGCCTCCCAGTTGTTCAACAGCACGGCGCGGGTTTGATGACCGTCGCGCATGCCGAAATCGCGCGCCCAACTGTGAAATTTCCGGCTCATGTCGCCGAGGCCCTTCGCGCTCCAAACCCAGATCATTTTCGGCGTCGTGAACGTTTCATCCGGATTCAAATGATACGCCGAAGCAAACGGATTGACGCCGCACAACGCGTGGATGTTTTCACCGTTGTCATCGAACGCGCATTGAAAACTGCCGGACCATTCAAGCGAACCGGCCAGCACGCGACCGCTGTTTTCCACCGGCGGCCCGTCCAGCGAAAGCACAAAGGACGGATTTTGAAACTGATCGGCGCGCACGCCGAGTTTTGAATCCAAAACTTTTATGCCGGGCGTGATTGGCTCGGTGATGGGGGTCAACATTTCCTTCGCCCAATCGCCGAAGAAATGCGTCAGATAAACATTCGTCGACGGAAGCAACAGCGCAGTCGAAGCCATGCGCTCCAAGGTCACTGCACCGGATTCGTGATGAACAATTTCAGTCCATTGCTCCACTACATCGCGCTCGTGATCGGCGCGAAAGTTCAATGTGACTTCCAGCGGATAAGCCGGATCCTGCAACTGAATTTGAGTCAATTCGCGGCCAGTGTCATCGTTCGTCCGCGTGACCCCTTCAAAAATCAACGCCGTCGAAGTGTTGCCGTCGGCATGAACGACTTGCAAAGCCGGCTCCCAAATGTAACCGTCGCCCGCTTGCGGATAACTTTCATCCACCCGTTGCAATTTTTCGTTAGCGTCGGCAGCGCCAACCGCGCGTTGATAAAGTCTTCCATCGTCACCGACTTCAAAATTCAAGGCGAAGTTTTTCGTCCGCACGCTGAATTTCTCATACGGCGGCAGCGCCACTGGTTTTGCCGCGCCGTCTTCCGTGATTATTCTGGCATCCGCCCAATCGGCATGATCATTACTCTCACCGTCGCCGCCATCCGTCACGCGTAACCCAAGAATCCTTACACCCGTGAGATCGACATCCACCGGGATAGCCGCTTGTCCGCCCGTCATCACACCGCTCCTCCATAAAATTGTTCCATCGCCCGAAACGATAAATTCGACACTGCCTTGTCCACCCGCACTGTCATCCACGCCGACTTGCGCAATGAAACGTTTGGCGTTGCCACCGACGTCCACCCGAAAATTGCTGGTCGCATGCGTGCCGACACCGTGATCAAATTGTCTTCTGGCAATAATGATTGCCTGTCCGGTAATGTCGCGATCCGCTTTCGCCACGCTCCAGCCAGTGGTCATTTGGCTAAGATCGAGTGACGAAAGCAACACGGTTTCAGCGAGCAGTGACGGGGCTGCACAAAGAAACAAGGCAATCAACACAATGCAGTTGAAACGAGGTAATTTCACGATGGTGAACTGATAACGAGAAGCTGTCAGATTAAAAACCGACGGTCTTTCAAAATCGTTCAGCGAAGAACTTTGAACATTTCTTTTTGCAGTTTTCATCGTTCCTGTTGTGTACTGGTCAGGATGTCATCCCAACACCCTCCAACGCGCCATGCGTCAGAAAATCTAGTTTCAGATAACTAAATCCATGGCTCTCGAAATCGTTCAAGCAGTAAGCAGTCATTTGTTTGAATCCGGGATGAGTCGGATCAATCGCAATATCGCCATCAATCGTTTGCACACTTCCGTTTCGTGGTTATCATAACATGTTCAATATTCTTCGCCGAAGAAAATTGCAAGACCGGTCAGCGGTAATGGTGTAGCTTTTTTCCACTATCACTCAACAATGACAAAAAGCGTCATTTCGGTCTCGACATTGAGCTGCCTTTTGCCGCCCAAGCCAAACATTTTATGCAGGTTTGTAAATAACACCTCAGGAAATGAACGGTTAAATGTCCATGTGGTTTGGTGCTTTGTTTATTCACTATGAGTGATGCAATATGTGAAGAATCTGCCAAAATAAACTCCCAACCAGACAACCAATCAGATAAATATGAAAACACATAACTCAACCCGCCGGATTTGTGGCTGGTTTTTCACTGCCATCAGTTTGGCGTTAATGACCGCTGCTACTGTTCGTGCGAATTACCAGAGCACCGTCCTGGGTGACAATCCTTTGGCATATTATTCACTGAACCCGGCTTCGGATCCCGCCGGAGAGTCTCCCGATTTGACCACCAACGGGAATAATGGAGTTGCCGTCGATCTTACAGCTGCTAACGGACCAACACCCTATATTACCAATGCGGCGAACTTTAATGGGGATGCGGCGGTTGATTTAAGTCAGAGCACCAATCCCGCCATATTGAACTATACCGGTCCGATCACGTTGGAAGGCTGGGTGCAACCGTCCAGTGCATCGTTATCCGCCGCCAACCAATTAGGAAATATTGTCGCCAAGGGTTATGATTCAGGAACTTATGACGAAATTACCTTGCGCGCGAATAATGCTCCCGGCCTCAACTACGATGGAGGCTCGGAAGGCACTAATTTCTCGGTTTATGTCGGCGGCGGCGCAGAGACCACAAACTGGACGTATCTTGTTGTGTCAATGGATGGAACCAACTGCAATCTTTATGAGAACGGGGTGTTGGTTGCACAGACTGCAGACACGAATGGATCAATTGAATTTCTCGACGACTGGGTGATTGGAGATGGCAGTAGCGGTGGAAATTCCAGATTTTTTAATGGGAATATCAGCCAGGTGGCGCTTTATAACCATGGCCTGTCGGCAGCCCAGGTTTTAAACCATTTTTATTGGGGAGAAGTAAACTCTTCTTCAAGCAATTCAGTACCTATTATTCTCGTTCAACCTCAACCGCAATCAGTTTATGCCGGTGGCACAGCCACCTTTAGCGTAACAGCCATAAGCGCATTCCCGACAACCAACCAGTGGTATACGAACAATGTTCCGCTGCCCAGCCAGACCAACGCAACCCTGACCATATCTGACGTGAACGCCGCTGACGAAGTCAATTACAGAGTGGTTGTTGGCAACAAGAACGGAACTACCAACAGTGTTTCAGTGGGCCTTTCCCTGCTGGCGTCCGGCACTTCCTTAAAATGGAGTCCTAATGCCAACAGTGGGGTCTGGGATACGGAAATCTCGTCCAATTGGATCAATGTGAGCAACAGTCAGCAGACGGTGTTCAACACCAGTGACCGGGTCTTGTTTGATGACAC
>JBEKBA010000187.1:0-3391 GCA_050015635.1 Verrucomicrobiota bacterium | reverse complement strand
GCCAGTCGGGGTAATCTTCCGAATGGTATCGTTACTCATGTCCGCCACAAAGACATTGCCCATGCTATCCACTGCCACACCCCACGGGTTACGAAATCGTGCAGCATCGCCGGTGCCGTTGGCGTTACCGGCGTAACCTGCAAGTCCGGCCAATGTGCTCACGATGCCATCCGAAGTAATTTTTCGTATTGTATTATTGCCCGTGTCCGCCACATAGATGTTTCCTGCACCGTCAACCGCAATACCAAAGGGAGCCCAGAATTGCGCTTCATTGCCAACACCGTCGGCACTGCCGTGACTTCCAGAAACTCCAGCCAATGTGCTCACGACGCCGTTTGGTGTAATTTTCCGAATCGTGTTGTTGGCAGTATCCGCCACATAAACATTGTTAGCACTGTCCACAGCAACGTTGTTTGGCAGCCGAAATTGGGCTTGCTTTCCAGCGCCATCAGCGTAGCCGGCGACTCCAACTTGCCCAGCCAGTGTAGAAACGGTAGGGGTTGGTACGGACGGCGGAGTAATACGATTGGGCCAAAACACCCAAATCAAGAATGCAATCGCCGCCAAGCATGCCGGAATCCAGAGAACTTTCGGAACACGTCGAACTTTTTTGATTTTACGTTGTCCGGTTGGCTGTTTGTTTTCCTTGATACGTCGCAAGTCTTTCAGGACATCCCGCATGTCGGCATAACGATCACGGAGTTCTCTTGCCATGCAACCTTCAGCCACGGCAACCAAACCGCGATCCGCATTGGGATTCAAACTGGTGATTGGCTTGGGCGGTCCCGCAATAATTTGGTCCAGGATTTCTTTCGTACCCCGGCCTCTGTAAGGCGGTTGTCCGGTCAACATTTCGTAGAGCAATGCTCCGAAGGAATAAATATCGCAGCGTGTGTCTTCGGCGTCACCCGCCGCAACCGCCGGTGACATATAAGGTGATGTCCCCTCCCAACTCCGGTTTTCCACATCCACAATCGTGTCATTGAAGAGCGTCCGTGCCAGCCCAAAATCAGCCAGACAAGCTTTGCCATCAGCCGTCAATAGGATGTTGGCTGGTTTCAAGTCGCGATGGATGATGCCGCTACGATGCGCGAAGTTCAATCCTTCGGCAACTTGCGCGGCAATGTCCAAAATGGACTCGGTATCCAGGGGTTGTCCGGGTTTGATCCGGTTGGCCAGACTGCCTTTTTCAAAATAAGGCATGACGAAGAAGGGGCCTTCCGCCCGATCTGAAATCTCCTGCACAGGAATTACGTTCGTGTGCCGCAGCCGCTTCAGGTGTCCCGCCTCTTTGAGGAAACGGTGAACGGTATTCTGATTTGTCACCAAATCGGATTTGACCAGTTTGATGGCCACATCCCGTCCGGTGTTCACATCGCGCGCCAGTAGAACAATGCCCATGCCCCCGCTGCCGAGAATACGCAGAATTTCAAACTGATCCAAAATAGCCTGCAATCCCGGTCGTGGCGGCGGGGAAAGCATCCGTTGGGCAATTAACTCGGCAATCGGCCCCGTGAACGATGAAACGGGTGGCACAAATTCCGGCGAAACGTCAGAGGGTAAAGACGCCGGTCGTACGGCAGCAGCCCCCGATCTTTGTCCCGTTGTCAGAGGCTTGCCGCAACTTTTACAGAACTTCGCCACACCGACATTTTTCGTGCCACATTCCGAACAGAACACCGCCGCCGGCAGGTTCTCCTTGGGCTCTTCACTCATGACACGGCTCCTTTCTGGCTGCCTGAAAATTTTTCCAACGCTTTGGCGAGCAATTCTTTTGTTTTTTCATCCAGCCAGGATTGTTCCATCGTCCAGCGCAAGCCGCGCTGCAAATCGGCATCGGGCAATTTAGAAATTCGCACGTCAAGACGAACCAACGCAGCGGCGATACTCGTGTAGTAAAGCGTGGTGGCAATTTCGCCTGGCAGCCCGTTCTCAGGGTGGTCTAGGTTTGCTTTGGCAAAATCCTTGACCAGTTCCAAAAGTTCAATCGGCGGCGTCGGATGGTGGAAGAGGTCCGCAAAACTTTTCAAAAGCAAACCCTGGGCTTCGCTCAAGGTTCTTAATCGAGTTGCGGTGCGTGGATCAAAAGTCCCCAAATCCACCAGTATCGGTGCGGACATCTGGTGCTGGAAAATCGCTGCCAATTCTTCGGGACGCCAAAGTTTGGCGCGTTCCTCACCCGTCGCCATCAAAGCGGCCAGCTTTTTCGCACGGCTATTGAACACCGCCGCCGAAGAGTCAAAGTCAGACATAACAGTTCTATCACCTGTTACGGATGGCTTTCTGGCATCTTGCATACTTTTTTCAACTCCGTTTCGCCAATCGAACAAGGAAATCCTCCAAAGCCTGAATCTCGGTGGCTGTGGCGGCATCTTGCCCCGCATATTCTTTGATCACTTTGTTCAAGTGCGCCTTGAAGATGCGTTTGGCACTCAAGAGTGTATTGGAAGCGTCCGTTGGCGACTTCAGACCGAATTGGTCAATCAACTGGTCGTAGGATGGCTGCGCCGCGTCATTGAAAACCGGCTCCAGTAAACGAATACGAAACATTTCCCAGATGTAACTGCGTCGCGGCTGGTCTTCGCTTGGATTTTTGCAATCTGCCTCCATCCGCCGCAACGTTTCTGCGAGCACAGTGCGCGACCAAGCCAAATCGAATTCTTCGGAGTGATCATCTGGTTGTGATGGCTCCTGTTCCAACTCCTCCAACGAAATTGGCGGGTTTTTCACCTCCGCCCGATTCAAATGATCCAAAACGAAATTCCGCAAACTCGTCTTCAGAAAATCGCGAAACCGTCCCCGATTTTGATCTGCTCTTCGCAACCACCCCTCTTTTATCAATTTGTCCTCGGCAAAGTCCTGAAGCAATGTGTCAGCCTGATTCTTCAAGCTGGGAAATGTCGCTACCAGAAAAATTCCCAAAGGCTGCCAATAGAGACGTATGAGCCGGTCAAGGCGCGCTTCATCTGCCTCCGCCGTCTTGTCCAATTGGGCCCAGTCGGTTCGGGGAAAAATCGAACTTTTTGACGGTTCAGAAGCCATTAATAACCGCTACGTTAGCCGGGTGGTTTTATTGATTAGCAATATGTCCAGCGGAGTCAAGCGGATATCATTGGCTCGCGGCTTCGGTCAGCGGTCGGCGAGCGGAAAAAGTGGAGTGCAGGCGGAGAGACGGTGGGAGCGGAGCCGGAGCCCAACGCCCGCCGCCGAGCCGCAGACGGAAGCCAACCGCTGATGCGGCCAATCTATTGACGCTAGTGACGAGCGGGCGATTTGCGTAGTGGAACGGGCGGGGTTGTGAGGGTATAGGGACAACCGGAAGCCCGTGGAGCGAAGCAAAGGGCGCGTTGGTCACGGCGAATCTGAACAGTAAAAAATCACGTATTGACTT
>JBEKBA010000186.1:0-3405 GCA_050015635.1 Verrucomicrobiota bacterium | reverse complement strand
GGCAAACTTTTCTCAGACAAAATTTCCTCGCGATGAATATTCGCCACCGGCGTCTCGGCGGTTGGAATCAAATAAAGTTTGCCGAGCTTTTCCCTGTCGTCACCCTCGGCCACGCCGTAGTATTGATCCTTAAACTTTGGAAATTGACCGACACCTTCGAGACATTGCGGCCCGACCATGAATGGCGGCGAGACTTCCGTGTAACCATGCTCCGTAATATGCAAATCAAGCAGAAATTGAATCAATGCACGCTCCAGCCGTGCGCCCCAATTTGTATAAAGCAAAAATCCGCTGCCTGACAATTTCGCTCCGCGCGCGAAGTCCACGAGCTTGAGCGATTCGCAAAGTTCGATGTGAGATTTTGGTTTGAAAGCGAAATTTATTTTTCCGCCGTGAAGGCGGATGACAGGATTGTCTTCGGCTGATTTTCCAATTGTCACCGATTCAAGCGGCAGATTGGGCAGACGCAACATCAACTGATCGCGCGTCACTTCTGATGACGCCGCCAATTTGTCAAGTTCCGCGATTGTGTTCCCCAAATCCCCTGCCTCCTTTTTCTTCGCCCCGGCCTCGGCGGTTTTCTTCTGTCCCATCAACGCGCCGATTTCCTTCGACACGCGGTTGCGCCGGGCCTTGAGCGATTCGACCTCCGCCAGGAATTTCCGCCGTTGTTCATCGGCCTGAAGAATTCCGTCAATGAGCTTCTCGTCCCCCACCCCGCGCGTGGCGAGGCGCTGACGCACAAAATCCGGCTGGTCGCGAATCAATTTGATGTCAAGCACGCGGCGATTATAGAAACGAAACCGCCAACGGCAAGTTGGAAGCCCTTGCGCAAGTGAAATCTATTTGAAAATTCCGCCGGTTGCGCGCACATTGGCGTCATGCAATCAGTTTTTACCGGGCCGGTTTACGTGGTGCGCGACAACATTGACACCGATCAGATCATTCCCGCGCAATTTCTCGCGCTGGTCGCGACCATTCCCGACGAATACGAAAAGCTCGGCAGCCACGCGCTGGCCGGCCTGCCCGAATCGCTCTATTCGTCGCGCTTCGTCAAGGACGGCCAGCTCGACAGTGATTATCCCATTGTTGTCGCCGGAAAAAATTTCGGCTGCGGGAGCTCACGCGAACACGCGCCCGTCGCACTTGGATCGGCCGGATGCAAAATTGTCCTCGCCGAAAGTTTTGCGCGCATTTTTTTCCGCAATTCCGTCGCCACCGGCGAACTTTATCCGTGTGAAATCAGCGAACGCCTCTGCGACACTCTGAAAACCGGCGAGGTTGTCACGGTTGACCTTGACGCAGCCACGGTCACAGTCAAGGCGACCGGCAAAGCCATCAAATTCAAACCGCTTGGCGACGTGCGCCCGGTGGTTGATGCCGGCGGCCTGTTCAATTACGCGCGCCAGAGCGGGATGATTGCGAAGTGAATTTTTGCGGATGTGAAAGCGCCCGCATTACTCCCCTGCCCTCGCTCGCTGAAACTTTTTAACGGCACGTTCATGCTGCCGAAGCGGAAACCCCTCGCCGCAATCAAAGTCGTTCGCACCAAATCCGCACCGAATCATCCCGAAGGCTACGCGCTGACTATTTCAAAAAGAGGAATTGAAATTTCGTTCTACGAAACCGGCGGCTTGCGCGCTGCGACTGCCACGTTACGGCAATTAATGCGCCAATACGGTAGCCGTCTGCCCTGCCTGAAAATCCGCGACTGGCCGGATTTCCCGCGTCGCGGCGTGATGCTCGACATCTCGCGGGGCCGCCTGCCCAAACTGGAAACGTTGCTTGAAGTCGCCGAAACTCTCGCCGATTTCAAAATCAACGAGCTGCAACTCTACACCGAGCACACCTTTGCCTACCGCAATTACAAATCCGTCTGGCAAAACCGGGGCGCGCTGACCGGCGCGGAAATCCGCAAGCTCGATACGCGTTGCCGCGAACTCGGCATTGACCTCGTACCGAACCAGAATTCGTTCGGTCACCTGCGATATTTTCTCGAACAACCATCGTTAATAAAACTCGCCGAGGTCTCCGGGCCTTATGAAGACGATTCAGGCGAATTTGTCCGTCGTCCAACCACGCTTGCGCCGAATCATCCGGGCACGATTCCATTCCTGCGCGGGCTTTACGATGAATTACTGCCGAACTTTTACAGCCATTTTTTCAACGCCGGCTGCGACGAGACCTGGGATTTGGGCCGTGGCCAGAGTAAAAAACTTTGCAAAGCCAAAGGCAAAGACCGCGTTTATTTGGATTTTCTGAAAAGGATTCACCGCGAGGTTTCCGCGCGCGGCAAACGGATGATGTTCTGGGGCGACATCATTTTGAAATATCCGAAACTGATCCGCGAATTACCCAAAGACTTAATCGCCCTCAATTGGGGTTACGAGGCAAATCATCCGTTTGAAAAAGAGGCCGCGCAATTCGCGAAATCCAAAATTCCCTTTTACGTATGCCCCGGCACTTCGACCTGGCAGACTTTAATTGGCCGGCATGACAACGCACTGGCGAATTTGCGAGCCGCCGCCAAAGCCGGACAAAAAAACGGCGCTATCGGTTATTTAATCACCGATTGGGGCGATGGCGGTCATCCGCAGCCGCTCGTGGTGAGCTGGCCGATGTTTGCCGCCGGTGCGGCGCTGGCGTGGAACGCAAAGGGTTTTGATGAGGCAAAATTGATTCCGGTTTTGAGCCGCGATGTTTTCTGCGATTCAAGCCAGCACATTGCCAAAGCCGCGCTTGCGCTCGGTTTCGCGCATCGCAAACTCAAGGTTCAGGCGCCGAACGAAACACCGCTGGGAACGGTCGTCACCGCGCCGCCGCCGGAACAACGCGAGTTGTTTTGCCGCAACGGACTAAAATGGTTCACCAGGATTCCGGCAAAAAAAATCCGCGCCGCCTTGAAAGAAATTGAAATGCAGCGGCGGCTTTTGTCCCGCGCAAAACCCAAACTGGCTTCAGGGAAGATTTTCGCCGGGGAATTGGACCTGGCGGCGCGCATGGCGGTGCAGTCGTGCCAATTCATGCTATGGCAACAGGCGGTTGCTGCCGGCAAAAAGTCAGAAGCAGATTTGCTGGCGGAGCAACGCGCGCGCGAATTGGAGAAACTGGAAAATGACTTTAACGATTACTGGCCGTTGCGGAACAAGGCGACGACGAAACATTGTTCTCCATTTTTGCGCTGGCGGATTGAGGATTATCGCAAAAGCCAAACGCGATAACCGACTACAGAGCATTTCCATCAAAACTGCGATTGCAAAGGATTTTTAAAGTTTACGACCTACCTCTCACATCCCACGCATCGCGCAGACCATCGCCGAGGAAATTCAGCGCCAGCAGCGTCGTGACCAACACGCCGCCCGGAAAGACAATCAACCACCAGTAAATGCGGATGGGATTGATTTG
>JBEKBA010000185.1:0-3411 GCA_050015635.1 Verrucomicrobiota bacterium | reverse complement strand
AATTCGACACGGGTGCCGTCCTGATGCAGCCCATACCAGACACCGTCGCCGGATTTGTAAAGGGCGAGAATGGATGGAAGAAGCTGGTCCGCTTCGTCACTTAGTTCGTTTGCGCGGACAGCGTTGCCTTGCAAAGTTTGAAGCGCGGACGCCTGCCGCATCATCCAGACATTTTGCGCATTGGCTGAAGCGACACGATTGATGTATGCGGGGGCACATTCGAGCAGGTTCTGGTTTTCTCCGTAATTGGCCAGCGGACTGCCGGGCAGAACTAATGATTTCCAATCGGTGGCGAATTCATCCATGCGTTGCAGCACAGTCTCACCGTCAGCCAATTTTTCATCGAGAAAATGTAAATCGCCGGTGACGCGCAGATAATCCAACGCCGTTTTGAAAATCGTGCAGGCGTTGAACGCGTAGCCGATGATATGATCGTATCGGTTCGTGTCAAAGCCGTTTGTGTCTGTAAGGTAGGTATATGAGCCGCTGCGCACGTTTTGCACCAGCCAGCGACACAACGTGGCTTTCATGCCGACAGGTTCAAGCAGCGCCCAAACCGTGCTTTGCATTGAAGCATCCCAGTAATATTGCGTGCCCGGATCACGCTCGCCGCTCGTGATGAACGAACGGGGATATACGGGATATTGTGTGCGCTCCAACTCAAGCATCGTGACAATGCCCATGTAATAATTCCGCCTTAACGCCGCGTTGTCAGTTACGAGCACCGGCAGGTTCCCGGAGAAATGCCGGTTGCCCGGCGTGAACGCGTCCACCCATCTTTTTTCCCAGCAAAGTTTAAAACCATCAAACTCCGTGGAAAAATTTGTACTCCACCTTGTCACGTTCGCGCCGACTTTTTCTGCATCAGCGACATGGCCGTCCCCAGCTACAAATTCAATCACTTTTTCACCGCCCGCCGGAAGCTCAACATTCCACTTCCATTGAACCACGCCGTGGTCACTGGTCAGGGCATCGGGTTTTTGTGCCGGACGAAAAAATGTGACAAACCCTGACCGTTGGTTTGTGTTGAGAATGGAAACACCATCCCGCTGCAACCGGCCTGAAACGGAAAGCACAACGTGTGTTTTGTTTTTTGTATTGGAGCCGGTGATACGCATACGTATGAGCACGGCGCGTTGTTCGTTGATCATTCGCGTATCCGTTTCGATCGCAAATCCGCCGCAATCCAGATTGCGCCGCAAAGCACGATACGGATACCAGCGGCAGTCGATTGTCTGATATTCCTTGCCGTCAACGGTTAAGCTAACGGGAGGATAACCAAAGCGCGGTTGCCCGCTCCACAGCCAATCTTCGGGGTAACAAAAAAACGATGTCAGGTCGCGGTTGACCAATAACATGTCGTGAAAATTATTAACATCCGGCGGGTTGGCCACATTCCGCATCGGCAGCCAGTCACCAGCCATTTCATCGAGCCTGGGCACACGCGGCGGAATTTCTGCACGAATTTCAGCAGGTTGAAAAAATAAAACCGTCAACACGCAGATCATCCAGATGATTTTTAACTTGATAGTGCGCTGTTTCATTTCAGAATCACTTCGCCGAACGACTCATCACTCAAATCAATCAAGTTGACAGTGGGTCAGTTTTTCAGCAGCGGTTCAATCCGCGCGGCAACTTGCGTGGCCTGCAAGGCAATTCCCTGATCATTGAAATGCACATTGTCGCTGTGATATTCGGGATGCCCGCGCACCAGTGAATTCAAATCATCCACTTCAATGCCTTGCGGCTGGATGTATTGAAGTGCGATGGTGTTTCGCGCGGCGATACGTTCATCGGACGCTTGCGTTTGATCGTCCGGTGGCAAGTGTTTGGACACCTTCAGCGTGGTCGTGCTGGCCCAAATCAACTTGGCGTTAGGTGCGTGAGCCTTGATGGTTGCCAGAAATTTTGGGAAGGCGTCGCCATATTCCATTTCGCTGTGCTGCCAGCCGTGCATGCCGTTGTTGAAGTGGATGACGTCGAATTTTGTGTTGTCCAGTACCAGGGCGATTTCCTGTAGTAAAACCGGGTCGGAAATGAAACGCGAGGTGGCCAGCCGGGCAACATAGGCCCTACCCGCCAGAAGTTTTTCAACTTCGGGATAGTAGGCTCTGGTAATCGAATCGCCGATCAGCAAAACGCGCGGAAGGTTGGTTTCATTGGCGTGTGAAATCCAGATGTCGCACCATTCGATTGATTCTCTTGCCGACGGCGGAACGTTGGTTGTTTGTGCGCCAACCAGTAACGTGAAGCTGGTGATGAGCGTGATCGGCAGAATTAACTTGATCATATTCATTTATTCACCAGCGGCTTCGAGTTCAAGGCAACTGGATTAGATAGAACAGTTGCGGGGTGCCCGGGTTGATGGCGTTGGTGACATTAAAAGCTCCGGTGGCGCCAAAGGTGTTGGTAGATAACACAGTCCAGTTGGTCAGCGACGTGGCGAGGTTGGTACTCGTCAACACAAAGTAGGTGCCATCCGCCACACCATTCGTGCCGCTGAAGATCAGGTTGCCACCCGACACCTCCGTGCTGCTGATCACCGGCTGCGAAGGCGCAGTAACCACACTTATGAATCCGGTGTTCAATTGCGACGTGTCCCATGCCAGACCCGGTCCGGGTGTGGCCGGTGTGATGTTCGCAAAGGAGCCCAAATAACTTGCTGCGCTGAAGATTTGGAAGAGGTTGCCATTCGCCAACGGTGCGCCACTGATGTTGGCCAAGTTCAAAGTTCCGCCGTAGGTAATGCCTGCGCCCGCCTGAACCTCGTCATTAACGCCTGAACCATCCAACTTGATGACGGTCGTGCCGTTCAGTGTGACGGCATTGCTTACCGCGATGGTACCGGTACTGTTGGCGCCGTCCGTGATGCCAATCGTGGTGTTGGTCCCAGACGGCGACAGGGTCGCACCGGAAGAGACAATCAAGCTGCCGTTGATGGTTCCGATACCACCCAAAGTCTGGCCGCTGGCAAGCGTCAAAGTTTTGTCAGACCTGCCGCTCACATCAATGTGCGGCACAGTAGGACTGCTGCCACCGAAGAAGATGAGTGAACTTTTCAAAATCGAACCGCTGTTGGTCAAAACCACCTCTGGTGTTTGGCCGCTGCTGCCGATGATGGTGGGACCGCTGTAAGTGTTTGACGCAGATAATACCATCCCGTTGTTATAGTAGTCCAACACAAAGCCGCCAGGGCCACTGAACACGTTGGTGTATATCATAAGGTGATCGCCGACCCCAAAGTGAGCAACGCCATTCAAGGTAATGGCACTGTTGATAGGCGTGTTGGCGCCGGTATTGCCATAGTCAATCCATTGGGCGCCATTTTCAAAAATAAGGTTGCTGCCGTTGAATGGAGCGGGCGCTGTGAAGATATAAACTATCCCGCCGCTGAGGACATGGATGCTTCCA
>JBEKBA010000184.1:0-3416 GCA_050015635.1 Verrucomicrobiota bacterium | reverse complement strand
GTCGTCACCGCTGATCAATTGTTTCCAATCAAACGCAAACTGAACATTGCCATATCGTGATCCGTCATTCCACCAATTTGGAGATAGCCAAGTGACAGTGATACGACGCTGATTAAGTTTGCTTTTGTCATAGACCAATCGCGGAGTCAGAAATCTTGAGCGAAGAATTTCCAGAGCCACCGGTATGTGAGCAACATGATAAATGTTTGTCAGTTGCTGGCAGTCAGCACTGACCCAATTCGCCTTTTTGCTAGGCGTTCCAACGCGAAATCTGCTCCAAGGTTTCTCAGCCATACCTTTTACGCTGCGTACAACAGCGATTGGAGTTGGTTGACGGCGTTGCCGAGTTGGTCTGCGCCGCCAAATTTGCCGATGATTTCGTTCACGTTGCGGTGTAGTGAAAACCTGGTTTTCATGATCCGAACTCCGAAGCAGTAAGAAAGGCTTGAGCCGTTTGAGACGCATGACGGCGAAGCCGGCCCACGACTTCCGGCAACGTCCATGTCTCTCCTAGGACTAGGTAAACATGGCTGTAGTCCATCAGGATAAGAGGGGTTTTCCGTCCGGAAGCCTGTTGAATAGCTGTTTTTGAATAGCCAGATATTGAAACCATAATTCCCATTGTGTTGTCCGCCTTGTCGTTCACTTTGGCAAGGAATGTGTCCACATCGGGCGCATCGGCTTGCTCTTTGGTAAACTTCAACTCTGTCAGATACGTCGTGCCTTCAACAGTGACAGAACCGTCGACTTGACGCCCACCTGCCACGTAAGGGCGTCGGTGGGTCATCTCGAAGTAGCCCACAAGATCGTAAAACCAATTTTGAAATTCATATCCTGCGGCCTGCGTCCCGAGTTGCTTGGACAATTCCGTCAATCGCCCCGACAGACCTTCGAGCGTTTGCTTCTTGGCTATGGTCTCTTGAAGACATTGACGCGCGACCTTCTTCGTCTCTTCCCGCGCCTTAAGATCTTCAGCCTTCTGTTTATGCAAATCTAAATACTGTCGAAGTGCTTGCACCGCCTCCTTTGCGGCTTGCACTTTCTGCGGCGTATCTTCCCAACCTTCCAAGTCAGGAAACTTCACTTGGTCTGCGATCGATACCGCCATCTGCTTCAAAATCTGGCTACCCTTTTCATGTTTTTCGAGCTTTGGCAGTAAGCGCGCCACAAATTCGCGCTTTGTTTCGGTCTCCTGCCACGTCGCAAGAAAGTTCTCCGAAATCTTGTGCCTGCGTAGAAAATTTAGTAGCGCGTTCTTCCGCCAGAAGGACTTCAACAGTACGTCATGAACCAAGTCGATGAAATGTGATAGCAGGTCGTCAGGCGGCATACAACAGCCTTTGGAGTTGGTTCACGGCGTTGCGGAGTTGGTCTGCGCCGCCAAATTTGCCAATGATCTCCACCACGTTACCGTGTTGTGAAATCGGCGGGACTTTTAGCACGTCAGGCAAAGTGAATTGGAGTTCACAGTCGGTGACGTATTTTTCTGATGGGGCGATCCAGTGCATGAAACTGGTGGCAGCGTAAGCCGCAGGGGATTTTAGGCAATCAGAAACAGCAGGAGGCCGCCGTTCCGTTGCCGGGGTATGGCCGGGGTGCGGCGGGGCTGCGGCGGCGACGCGGCGGGGGTGCGGCGGCGGCGCTGCGGTCATCGCAGCGGTGCTTGCGCACGGCCAGTGCGGGGGATGGGGTCTGGGGTTTGGGGTCTTGGGGATGGCGTATAGGAAATCGGGAACAAAAATGAGCGGGCGCGATGACCCTACCTTGAAATTGATTCAAAAGCCGGCCGTGGCGAAAAAGCGCGCGCGTTCTTACTTCGTCACCGGCTGGTAGTCCTGCCACAGCCATTCCAGAGCTTCGGGCAGGGTTTGTTGTTTTACGCTGTGGTCCACGTGCCCGGCGTTGCGGGCAAAGATAAACTGGTAATGATAGCCTTTGGCGGCCAGCACTTTGGCCATCCTCTCATTCGCAACAACCCAATCGTGCATATTATCGCGCATGACATTGGGATTCAAAAGGTCCCGGTCGCCGACTTCCAGCCAGATCCGGAGCGGTTTGGCCGGGCTGTTGGGGATGAGGTGTTCATGAAATTCCCATGCGCCGTGCGGGGTCGCGGCATTATACGGCCATTCCTGGTTCACATAAGTACCCGAATAGGTTAGAACGCGGTGGTAGAGGTCAGGATGATACCATGCCATAATCAATGCGCATGAGCCGCCGGAACTGCCGCCCATCGTCGCCCGGCCCTCGGGATCCCGGGTCAATTTCACATGGCATTGCTTTTCCACGAGAGGCAGCACTTCTTTCTCGACGAATTCCGCATACCGGCCTGACATGGTGTCGTATTCCAGGCCGCGTTCGCTGCCCTGGGCGTCGCCGCTGCCATTGCCGATGGAGATGGCAATCATTACCGGCACCCGGTGCTGGGCAATCAGATTATCCAAAGCCCTGAACAACATCCGGTCGGGTCCGTCCGCCCCGACGATGAAGGGCGCGACGGTGTCGGGGAGATATTGTTTGGGGACATAAACCGTCACCCGGCGGGTGTAGGGAGCCGGGTGGCTGGTGGTGACCACCAGTTTGGCGGGGTCGGCGGGGTCCACCGTGCCAAAGGTGTTGGTCTCGCGCGCCACGCCGGGATAAATTTTGCTGTCAGCCGAATTCATGGTGAGGTTATATACCGTTCCTTGCGGCACGTCTTCCTGCACAGTCATTTCCAATGCGGGGTTGTGAGTGGGGCCAATGATGAAGTTTCCGTCGGTATCCGACGGCGGAATGGCGCCGTCGGGCAATTCCGTGGCGGTGACGTATCCCGGCGTGTGTGGATCGCGGGTGGGGGGCGTCGCCGCCGCCGGATTTACATCAGCCATCAAATTCAACACCGCGCAGAGCAACGCGGCAGCACAGGTCATTTTGGCAAGTTTCATTTTTATTCTTTCAAGCACCAGAGGTATCAGGTTGAAGCAGCGAAATACAGCCTGAATGCGCCTGACGGCGCGGGCAGCGTGACGCTGCACCCAATCATAAAAAACAGACACGAATTTCACGAATTAACGCCAAGTCACCTGGCGGTGCGGCCAATGCGCCTGGCGGCGCGGTCCTTGCGGACGGCCAATGTGCCTGACGGCACGGGTCTTGGGTCTTGGGTCTGGGAACAAAAAGGAGCGGGAGCGTTTGTCCCTGGCTTCAAATTTGAAATGTCGAGTGGGGTGAATGGTGAACAAGATCCGGTTGACGAATCGTTGAAACTAATTAGTGTGCCAAAGGATGAAAGGCACCATCACGCGGACATTCATTGTTGTCGCCTGCTCGGCTCTGGCCGCGTGGAATGTGGCTGGACAGGTAAACGTAGCGGTCAACGTCACTGAACATCACAACGACGACGCACGCGACGGCCTGTATATTGATTCGGCGTT
>JBEKBA010000183.1:0-3455 GCA_050015635.1 Verrucomicrobiota bacterium | reverse complement strand
TTCAAGCAGTCAAGCGAGCCATTCGCCGGGCAAAAATCCGCGTTCCACAGCGATCAGTGATGGGTTTTACCATGAAGAAAAATGGTTTGGATAAAAAACACCCGTTTTGCATCAGTCTGCTAGGGAAAACCACCTGCAATTTCTCCCGAAAACAAAAAGTTGTTGGCTGATCCTCTCCGTAGTAGCAAAAAAGTATGAGCTATTACGTTGAAATGATTTCAGTCAATTCCTCCGCCATCCGTGCCGTTGGCTACGACGGTTACACCTTAACCGTCGAGTTCCACACTGGTCGCATTTACGATCACCCAAATGTCCCGTATTCCGTTTATGTCGGCTTGATGCATGCATCGTCCATGGGCGCTTACTACAACCGCTACATTCGTGGCCGCTACCCCTGAATATTATGAGCGAAACTCGCAATGGAAAAATCGCGCGCCTGCCCAAATACATCCGCGACGATTTGTGTCGCCGCATTGAAAATGGTGAACTGGGTAGGGAACTCGTGAAATGGCTCAATGGCCTGTCCGATGTGCAGGAAGTGTTGAAGGAGCAGTTCGGCGGACGCGCCGTCACCGAACAAAACCTTTCGGAATGGAAGCTGGGCGGCTATCCGGAATGGTTGCGGCGGGAGGAAACCCGTTTGTTGGTCAGCAGCCTGACTGAGCAGTCTGACGAGTTGGATGAGACGGCCGATGGACAGGAAATCAGCGACCGGTTCGCCGGCGTGTTTGCGGCGGAACTCACCCGCTTGGCGGCGACACTGTTGGAAAAGGAGACCGACCCTGAAAAGCGCTGGCAGCGCCTTCGCGAAGTGCATCGGGAATTGTCCCAACTGCGACGTGACGACCACCGCGCCGTGCGGACTTCCATCAAACGCGATCGTTGGAACCGGCAAGTGGAATGCGAGATCGAAGAGGCGGGCGAGCGCAGCGATAAAGAGTATCGGAAGCGTCTTTGCGCGCCGTTTTTGGCGCGGCTCGAACTTGGCCCGCTGGCGGAATGGTTTGGCGGCGGCGATGCGGCGTGGAATATTGCCGCCTACATCCTCGAAATTCAAAACAAACTGCCGTTTGGAAGGCTTGGTCGAAAAGGCCGCGACGACCAAGTCAAGCCGTCTCCGGTCAGTCCGAATCCGACCCAATCCGACCTGATCCGACCGGATCAAACCAATTTTTCGAACGGCCACACCCCGTCAGGCAACAACTATGAAAATCCCTCTTGAAATGTTTGTGTTGTATCAACTGAAGGTAGTGGTGGCCGTCCGCAAGGACCCGTGCGGCATCCCTACCATTGGAAATGTTCTAATGCAAAATTGTTCGCCTATGTTCGCCTATGTTCGCGTATGTCCGCTTAATCGGAGAAAAAATATGAATATGCCGGTGGTTGCGGTGTCTTTTGTGGCTGAAAGGCCGCTCACCTCAAACCTTCAAATCCGCCAGCGCCGGGTCGTGGGCATTGACGATTTTCCGCATCCTGTTTATGGCCCTTTTCAGGCTGCGCTGGCCGAACAAACTCGTGCCTGCCACAAACGTGTCCGCGCCGGCGCGGGCGCATTCAGCGGCGGTTTCATTGTTGATGCCGCCATCCACGCTGATGCGGTAAGGCAGTTTCTTTTCGCGCCGCCACGCCTCGGCCTGCTGGATTTTTGGCAGCGTTTCGTGGATGAATTCCTGTCCGCCGAATCCGGGGTTGACCGTCATCACCAGCAGCAGGTCAATTTTGTCGAGATGCGGCTGGACCAGTGCGATGGGCGTGGGCGGATCAACGGCAAGACCGACCTTTTTGCCGAGCGATTTGATTTTCCAGATCAGCGCCGGAATTTGTTGGCCGAGTTCCACGTGGACGATCATTTCGTCCGCGCCGGCTTCGGCAAAAGGTTCGAGCAGAACTTCCGGTTTGGAACACATCAGGTGAACATCAAAAAAGATCTTTGTCAGCGGGCGGATGGCCTTGACGACTTGCGGGCCGAAGGAAATGTTGGGCACAAAATGCCCGTCCATGATGTCGAGGTGCAGCCAGTCGGCGCCCGAGCGTTCGGCGCGAACGGCTTCCTTGCCGAAGCATCCATGATTCCCAGCCAGCAGCGAGGGCGCGATAATCATCCGCGGATTAAAGCGGAGAACGCGGACGAAGAAAAGTTGGAAGATTCAATTTCGCTTTCCGTCGAGGCAGCGGCGGACGGTCAAAGCGAGTGTGTGGGGATGATACGGCTTTTGCAAAAAGTTCAGTTCCGGTTCGAGCTTGAAATCCTTGCCCACGATGTCGGCGCTGTATCCGCTCGTGAAAACGACTTTCAGCCCCGGCTGATCAACCCACAATTTCTCGGCCAGTTCGCGTCCGTTCATGTTGTCGGGCATCACCAGGTCGGTGAGCAGCAGATTGATCCGGTCTTTATGCTCATTCCAGATTTTGACGGCCTCCGCGCCGGTGCCGGCCTGCAAAATATTATAGCCATATTTGCACAGGACGCGCGCGACCAGATCGCAGACGGGCACTTCGTCTTCTACAAGCAGAATGGTTTCGTCGCCCCCGCGCACGTTGACGTGGGTCGTGGATTTCTCAACCCCGTTCGATTCATTGGCGGCAACGCACGGGATGTAAACTTCAAAGGTGCTGCCTTTGCCGACTTCGCTGGCGACTTCGATCCAGCCTTGATGTTGTTTGACCACGCCATAAACGGTCGCCAAACCGAGGCCGGTGCCTTTGCCGACTTCCTTGGTCGTGAAAAACGGCTCGAAAATGCGCGGGAGTGTTTCCGGCGAAATCCCGGTGCCGGTGTCGGAAATACTCACGCAGACAAACTTTCCCGCGCGCGCCTCGGCGCGGCAACGGACATGAGATTCATCCACTTCGGTCAGGGCGATGCGAATCCCCAGCCGTCCGCCCTTGGGCATGGCGTCGCGCGCATTGACGGCGAGGTTGAGCAACATTTGCTCCATCATGCCGGCGTCGGCTTCCACCATCGGCGGCGCCTGGCAGTAATTCAACTGCAGCGCGATGTCCTCACCCAGAAGCCGGCCCAGCATATTGGTCATGTTGCCGACGATTTTGTTCATGTCCAGGCGGCGCGGTTGAATCAGATGGCGGCGGCTGAATGCCAGCAACTGGCGCGTCAACCCGGCGGCCCGCTCGGCGGCCTGGGAGATCTGCTGCGCGGATTTTTTCGCCGACTCGTTGAGCGTGTCCATGGACGTGAGCAACGTGGCGTGGCCCTGGATGACCGTCAGAATGTTGTTGAAATCGTGCGCGACACCACCCGCAAGCTGGCCGATGGCCTCCATTTTCTGCGATTGAAGCAGTTGTTCCTCCAACCGCCGCTGCATCGTTACGTCGCGAAACAACCCCAGGGAAAGGAGTGGCCGTCCGTGCAATTGGATAAACGAATCGCTGATTTCCAAAGTCACCTGTTTGCCGTTGTGGAGCTTGTATTGACGCTCAACCTTGCGTTCGCCCTT
>JBEKBA010000182.1:0-3457 GCA_050015635.1 Verrucomicrobiota bacterium | reverse complement strand
AAGACCGAGAAAAATACCGCCTTATTAATCTGCATCGCGCTGACCAGAATCAGCCGCAAACGATCCGTCCATCCGTGGACCGGCCCGGCATGGTGCGAGACTCCCGTCGGGTCAAGCCCATGAAAGCCCCCGGCCAGTCGTTGAAGCAGTCCCCGCCTTTCTTCCGGGGACTTTTGGAAATTCCGGAAGATATTCTCCACGAGGATTACCGCGGAATCCACAATGATCCCGAAATCCACTGCGCCGAGTGAGAGCAGGTTCGCGCTTTCGCCTCGAATCACCAGGAGAATGACGGCGAAAACCAGCGCAAAGGGGATGTTCAACCCGACGATAAGCGCGCTCCGAAGATTACCGAGGAAAATCCATTGGATCAGAAAAATCAGCAGGCATCCGAAAATCAGATTGTGCAGAACGGTGTGGGTGGTGACCGCTATCAGCGAGCCACGATCATAAAATGGAACCACCTTGACTCCCGACGGAAGGCTTCCATCGCTATTCATCCTGGCGATTTCTTCCTTGATTGCGGGCAGCACCTTATCGGTTTGGTAGGTGCGGCCCATTACCACAATTCCAAACACGATATCGTCGTCCTGATCATGACCGGCAATGCCGAGTCTCGGCACATAGGTCACCTTCACTTTCGCGACATCCTTCACCAGCACTGGAACACCGCTCGATTGGGTCAAGACCACGTTTTCAATGTCATTGACCTTGTAACCCTGGGTCAAATCATCGTTGCCGCCGTCATCAATCAAGCCGATGCCGCGGATGTTGATGGACTGCTGGCCGATGGTAATTTCGCGTCCACCCACGTTGATGTTCGCGTTGCCCAACGCGGTCAGGATTTGGGGCACCGTGACGTTGTAGGCTTCCAATTTGTGCGGGTCCACTTCGACATCGAATTCCTTGGTTGGACCGCCCCAACTGTTGACTTGCACGACACCGTGAACTTGCAAGAGGCGGCGCAACACGATCCAATCCTGAACCGTGCGGAGATTAGTCAGTCCGAAATGTCTCGGCCCGACCACCTGGTAACGAAGGATCTCCCCCGTCCCGCTGTTCTGTTGGACGTTGGCGACCACACCACCCGGAAGGCTGACGTTTTGTTGCAGCGCGATGGCCGTCTGGCTGTAGGCAAAGTCATAGTCCACGCCATAGTTGAAGACGACGCGGACAAAGGACAGGCCATAAAATGAAGTGGAGCGGATGATCTGGATGCCGGGCACAGTGTAGAGTCCATTCTCAATGGGAATCGTGTAGTAACGCTCCATCTCCCCGGCCGACAGGCCCGCCGCCTGCGCGGTGATTTCCAGGACGACCGGCGAGGGGTTCGGATATGCCTCAATGTTAAGCTTTTGAAAAGCGAAGAATCCGGCACCGGCAAACAGCAGCAAACCGAACACAACTATCGCGCGGCGGCTCAGGCAAAAGGCGATGATAGAATTGAGCATGATTGGCTTTTACCGCGTCATTCAGTCGGAAGTCAGTTAGTCGTCCGAAGGCGCTTGCAGCATGTTGTCAAGGAAGACTGCGCCGTCCGTAACGACCAGTTCTCCACGCTGCAAGCCTTCGAGAACTTGGTATTGGCCGTCGCTTTGCAGGCCAATCTTGATGATCCTTTGCATGAAGCGGTGACGGTCGGCGGTCACCCATGCTGTCATTGTGCCATCGCCTTCACGGACTACACCATTTACCGGTATGGCAACCGACTCCACCGGTTCCTGAACTTGAATCACGATGGTGGCGAGCATCCCCGGATACAGTTCGTTTTTTGGGTCGGTAATCTCACAACGCACCGTCATCCGGCGGGTGTTCGGATCTACGGCCGGGTTGCCACCCGAATCCCAGACGCTGCCCCCCAGCGCGGAAACCTTGCCGTCGAAGACGCGGTCAGGATAAGCCGCCACCTTCACCTCAACGGGTTGCTCCACATGAATCAGCGGGCTGTCACTCTCGGATACATTTGCCACAACCCACTTGGTCGGGAGATTGGTCGCCGAATCAGTCACCGACGCGGTGCCTGGCTGCGCATTACGCGCGGTATCCTCTTCATGGTAAGCAATGCTGCCGACCGCCTCTTTTTCAACGGGGAAACTGTAGGTTCCCACCGGTTCGATTTTAATGGCATCCAATTGGCCCGGCGACAGCTCGACTGTCGCTTCGGACTGCGGCAAGTTGGATGTTGTGGAGGATGAATTTGATTCTTGTGGTACGTTTGTGTCTGAAGGCCGGTCGCACCCGGACAGGAGAACAGCCGTGGCGATGGCAATGGCTGCACCGGCTACAGTAACTGCTGTTCTTTGGTCAAACTGGAGTAAATAACTTTTCACCGCACGAACGGTAATGAACGTTCGGCAAGGTGTCTGCGCAGCGTAGTCTTGAATTTTTGAGAGGCGGCATCCTACACGCGCCTGCCGGAAGGTTACCGGCTCTCATGCCAGCGCATGGCCTCGCGCAGAAGTTCAGTGGCGGTGGTCAGATTGAGTTTCACTTTGATGCGGGCGGAATAACCCTGAATCGTTTTGAAACCAACGTGCAGATGATCGGCGATTTGGCGGGTATTGTAACCGCGTCCCAACAGTTGGAAAACCTCCAACTCGCGGTCGCTTAACTGCTCAATGGGAGAAGCGGTCTTGCTGGATTTGCTGGCGACAAATTTTTTTGCCATCGAAGCGGCGACTTTTTCGCTCACGTAAATTTCCCCGTCGAGCACGCCATGAGTGGCCTGAAAAATTTTCTGGGTTGCCTCGCTTTTCATGATGTAACCGCCCGCGCCCGCCCGCAAGGCGCGTTCGGCGTAAAGCAATTCATCGTGCATGGAGAGAACCAGCACCGCCACATCGGGCTGGCTGACCTTGATGTTTTTGATCAGTTCAATTCCCGAACCGCTGGCCAGCGAAATATCCACAATCGCGATGTCGGGCTTGACCGATTCAATGAGCCGCAACGCTTCAGGCGCATTGCCGGTCTCACCGCAGACCTGAAAATCAGGCCGTTGATTGATCAAGTTGGTGAGCCACTCGCGCACGAGTGGATGGTCGTCCACCAGCAGAATTTTAATTTTTTGTGCCATAAGTTTCAGCAACAACAACCCCGCCGGATGGAAGTTTACAGGTGACACGCGTACCTGACTCAGGTAACCGTTCAATATTAAACGTCGCGCCAATCATGTTGGAGCGATAGGCCATGATGCGTAATCCCATTCCCTGACCGCTGCGCGCATTTTCAGGCAGACCGATGCCATTATCAGTTACGGTCAACATGATTACGCCATCTTTTTTTTCAAGGCCGATGCTAATGTGTTTGGCTTTGCCATGTTTAATGGCGTTGGTTATCGCCTCTTGCGCAATTCGATATAAGTGGGTGCTACTCGCCGCGTCATGCAACAGCACCGGTTCGCGACATTCAAATTCGCAGGATATTTTGAAACGCTCGCTAATGTTTCGGGCTAATTCTT
>JBEKBA010000181.1:0-3564 GCA_050015635.1 Verrucomicrobiota bacterium | reverse complement strand
CGTCTTCGGCGTTGACCCTACCGACCCGAACGGCAAGGACGACATTCAAACGCTCAATGAAATCCATGTTCCCGTCAACAAACCTGTCATAATTTATTTGAGTTCGAAGGATGTGATTCACTCGCTGAAAATTATTTCCATG
This sequence comes from Verrucomicrobiota bacterium, assembly GCA_050015635.1. GTDB lineage: Bacteria > Verrucomicrobiota > Verrucomicrobiia > Limisphaerales > UBA11358 > UBA11358. The sequence continues at coordinate 3,422 of JBEKBA010000181.1, read as the reverse complement.
CGTGTTTGTCAGGATGCGATTCCAGGTTTGCGAATTCCCCTGTGGTTCACCCCGGTAAGAGAAGGCCGTTACCAAATCAACTGCGCCCAACTTTGCGGCAACGGTCACGCCAGCATGAGCGGCGGCTACCTTACCGTTGAAAGTCAAGCCGACTTCGACAAATGGCTTAAGTCCAAAAGCGCCGCGCCTGCGGCCACCAGTTTTGAATAATTTTTCGCGCTGTCATGTGCGCAACCAAGTGTCTCATGGCCGAAACCCCTCAACAATTGCCGCGAACACTCTGGCTTGGCTTTAGCCTGCTGCTTGGTGTGCTCGGCGTGATGTATCTGCTTTCGCTCGCAGAAATGAGCCGTGCCTACAAAAGCGCGTTACCCGTTATCAGCCAAATCGCGGATTTCACGCTTACGAATCAGGATGGTCAGGTCACAACCCTCGCCGATTTGACCAATCATGTGTGGGTCGCCGACATCATTTTCACCCGTTGCGCCGCCTCGTGTCCGATCATGACGGGGCAGATGAAAGCACTGCAAGACGTGTTACCGCCAGCAAGCGAAGCAAAACTTGTCACGTTGACGACGGATCCTGATTATGACGCGCCGCCGATTTTGAAGCGATACGGCGAGCATTACGGCGCGGATTTCAATCGCTGGATATTTCTGACCGGCACGAAAAAAGAACTTGCCAGTCTGGCCACCGATGGGCTGAAACTAGGTTCCACGCCGGTGCCACCTCAAGACCAGAAAAGCCCGGTTGATTTATTTGTGCACAGCACAATTTTTGTCGTCGTGGACAAACAGGCGCGGCTGCGCGGCATTTTTCAAACCGAAGGCGAAGGTGTGGATTGGACGAACGTTCAGCCAAATATCATCGCCACCATCCGCCAACTTGAAGGCGAGCTGTGAGCATTTACGATTTGCCAATCGTTAACGCCTCGCTCAATGGTTTGAGCGCGATTTTCCTGACCGCCGGTTACCTTTTCATCCGCCGCAAAAATAAAATCGCCCACCGCAACTGCATGGTTACGGCATTCTGCACGTCGGTGATTTTTCTGATTTGCTATCTCACTTACCACAGCTATCTTGCCATTGTTTTGCATCGCGGCCCGACCCGCTTTGAAAATCCACAATGGTTTCGCCCGATTTACCTGACGATTTTGCTGACGCACACCATTTTGGCGATTGTCATTGTGCCGATGATTTTAATCACATTGAACCGCGCGCGGCGGCAAAGCTTCGAGCTTCACAAAAAAATCGCGCGCTGGACGTGGCCGCTTTGGATGTATGTTTCCGTGACCGGCGTGATCGTTTACCTTTTGCTCTACCAGATTTTTCCGCAAAAGTAAGACGTGCATGAGATACGCCGCCAACGTCCTGATTCACGCGAGCCAGTTTCCTGAAAATGTGCGATGCGATTTGATCGAATCACTTCACATGCGGCGCGTGAACCACAAATTCCACTACGACAGTGTCAAGCAAACCCAAAAATGGCTCGCACTGCATCAAGTGTATTCGCCCTCGCATAACGACGTGGATTGCCAGGCGATTTACGAACAAAGTTTTGCGGCGGCGGCTAAAAAAATCAAAGCGAAGAGTGTCCACGTCCTCGGTCTCGGCTGCGGGAGTGGACAAAAGGACACGCGTCTGTTGAAATCACTGAAAGCGTGCGGCAAAAAGGTTTTTTATACGCCTTGCGATGTCAGCACCGCGATGGTTTTGGTCGCGCGCCAAACTGCGCTGACAGTTTTGCCGGAGGAAAATTGCTTTCCGTTTGTTTCTGATTTGATATCGGCGAATGATTTGCCTGCCGTTTTTAACAGACAAAATCTATCAAACGGTGCACGACTCGTCACTTTTTTTGGAATGATTCCAAATTTCGAGCCACAAATGATTCTGCCGAAACTCGCGTCGCTCATCCGGCCAAAAGACGTTTTACTGTTCAGTGCGAATCTTGCGCCCGGGAAAAATTATGGTGCCGGAATGAAAAAAGTTCTGCCGCAGTATGATAATGTGCCGACACGTGACTGGCTGCTGACTTTTCTGCTCGACCTCGGCGTTGAAAAAAACGACGGCGAATTGCGTTTTGAAATTGAAAATGTTCAGACGACCGGACTCAAACGTATTGCCGTCCATTTTCATTTCAAACGCGCGCGGCAAATTGAAATTGAAAACGAAATTTTCAATTTCAAAGCGGGGGAAACAATTCGTCTATTTTTTTCTTATCGCTACACGCCGGCGCGCGTTCGTGCAATTCTTGGCCGGCATGCATTAGAAGTCTATGAGCAGTGGATTGCGAAATCGGAAGAAGAGGGCGTTTTTCTTTGCCGCAGAAAATAAATCTGCCCCTAAAAAACTTTCATTGTTTCGAGTATGGCCTTGATGCGCGGGACTTCGTGCGTGCGGAACAAATCGGTTTTGCCGATCGTGGCCAGTACGGCGAAGAACGGCTCGGCGCAGCGGACTTCGTCGCCAAAAAATTCAAACGCGTGGGGTAGGGCATGGCAGATCGGAAAACCCAGCGTGCGCAACCGGAATGTGTTCAGGAAAATGTTCATCTGGTGCCGCACGCGAACCGCGCTGTCCTGCAGGTTGCGATAATAAAAGCCGAGTCCGGGATCTAAAAAAATTTTTTCCACGCCGTTGCGCTGTGCGATTTCGATTTGCCGCGCAAAATACTCACGCATCATTTCCATCGGATCGGTGCTGAAATCAAAATCACCGACTTCGCGGACATTTTTCCCCTGAACATAATTGACAATCACCGCTGCGTCGTGCGCCGCGACCATTTTGAAAATTTCAATTGAATCGGAAACTCCGGTTAAATTCAAAATGTTCGCACCCGCTTCAAGGCAGGCGCGCGTCACGGCAAGTTGATAGGTTTCAACGGAAACTAAGATGTTCGCAGTGCGCAATTCTTTAATGACCGGGAGCAATTTTGGGTTTTGCACTAATTCATCGGCGCGGGCGGCGTGTGCAAGGGTGGATTCAGCGCCGATATCCACGATGTCCGCGCCCTGCGCATACAGGATTTTTCCTCTCTGGATTGCCGCTTCCGTCGTCAGGCAAACGCTTTCGCGATACCACGAGTCGGGCGAAAGATTGATAACGCCCATGACGGCGGGTTGCGAGTTGAAGGTGAATGGTTTTCCGCCGATGGAAAATTCCTTTACGCACGCGGACGCAGCGGCACGATTTTTTTCGAGCAGGTTGGCGAGTTGTTCCAGTTTCAGCATGGTGGAAATAAAATGGCGCGTTTGGCGCGATTCAGACACACTATAACAAAAATCGCAAATGAAACAAAAATCAATTAGCAGTTTGCTGAAAAACTCCCAGAGAGTTTGAATGTTGGCGGAGCGGAGTGGTCAGAGAAGGATGCGTGGAAGACCTCAAGCCCAACCGGAATTTCTAACGACGATCAACCTGAAT
>JBEKBA010000180.1:0-3615 GCA_050015635.1 Verrucomicrobiota bacterium | reverse complement strand
CGTGCCGGTTGGTCATCTCGTCGTGAACGGCCAGCCGTTATCAGCCTCCACGCCGCACTTTGAAAATCTTTATTCTTTTTACGGCGCAGACAACACCACGAACAATCTTATTTATCACGAAAATCATTATTATGGCCATGCAATGATCCAGGCGCTCGCGCCAGATCAAGAATTTCAAATTCGCACGAACTGCTATTTTGTGATGGGCGACAACACGATGAACAGTCTTGATTCGCGTTATTGGGGAGATTTTCCAGCGTCCAGCATCATCGGCAAATCATTCTTCGTCTATTGGCCGCTCACCAAACGATTCGGCTGGGGAAACCAGTAAAACGCCAAAGGCAAATGAGCGCGGCAAATCCTGAAACGGTTTTAATCACCGGCGCGTCTTCTGGCATTGGACTGGAACTGGCAAAATGTTTTGCCGCCGACGGTTGCCGCGTGATTCTTGTCGCGCGAAGCAAGGAAGCCTTGGAAACACTTGCGGAGGAATTGCTTCGGAAAAACAAGGCTGAAGCAATTGTTTTGACCGCTGACCTTTCGTTATTGGAAACGCCCAAACTCATTTTTGAAGAATTGTCCGCGCAAAACATTTCGGTGGACATTCTCGTCAACAACGCCGGCTTCGGGCTGCATGATGCCTTCGTAACATTGCCGTTGCAGCGGCAGCTTGAAATGATCCGAGTCAACGTGACGGCATTGACCGAACTAACAGGATTATTTTTACCGGGCATGATCGAACGCCAGCGCGGTGGAATTCTCAACGTCGGTTCGGTTGCCGGATTTCAGCCCGGTCCCGGCATGACTGTATATTATGCAACCAAAGCTTACGTGCTGTCGTTCACCGAAGCGCTGGCCGAAGAACTTTCCGATGCTGGTCTCATCGTGACGGCGCTTTGCCCTGGCCCGACCACAACGAATTTCGGCAATGTCGCGCGCGGACAAAAGACGCGAAAAATTAAGACCCAAAAAATGGCCGCTGAGGCTGTTGCGATTTACGGACATCGGGCATTTCGAAAGGGAAAGCGGCTGGCTGTGCCGGGTTTGAGCAACCGTTTGCTGATTTTTATGAACCGGATTACTCCACGTTGGTTTCCTCGTAAAATCATCAAATTCTATAACCGAACAAAAACGGTTTAATTCTGCCTGCCTTTAATTCCAGTTTTCTGCTTTCACGGAAGGGTGGCCAAATTATTTCGCTGTAAAAATCCGTGTTTATTCTGTGTTCCTTTTATGCTAAATGAAATCGTCATGGATGTTAAAAATTTACAGGAAGTTTCCGCTTTCATCACGAAGGACGGCTCAGAAATCCGCGAACTGCTTGCGCATCGCAATTCGGTCATACGCAATCAAAGTCTGGCCGAAGCGCGTTTGCCCGCCGGCGCAAGCACGCAGGAACATTATCATCCAAACGCCGAGGAAATTTATTATATCACGCATGGCACGGGAAGAATCCGCATTGAAGATGAGACGTGCGAAATCAGGGCAGGGGACGCGATTGCGATTCCGCCCGGCCAGAAGCATCAATTGTGGAACACCGGCAACGAAACCCTTCGTTTGCTTTGTTGCTGTGCGCCGGCTTATGAGCACAGTGACACGATTATCACCGAATCGTGAATTGACCTTTGCGTTATGGCGCGTTTAACTGTGGTCATGAAATTGTTTGTGCCATTTTTGCTGTTGACGGTCGGAATAATTCTTGCGGGTTGCGCCCAAACAGAAACCAAAATGACATTTACGCCCGCGCAGCCCGCGTCCGCTGGATCCCTCGCAGTTGCCACCAACATGCCGCCAATGATTGTTGTGCCCGCCAATTCGCTCACCGGCAAAGTCGTTTCATACAATGCCGTCGGACGCTTTGTCGTGCTGAACTTTCCGGTCGGCCAGATGCCAGTAATGGATCAGAATTTGTCTCTCTACCGGGCTGGTCTGAAAGTTGCCGATGTTAAAATCACCGGTCCTCAGCGCGACGATAATATCGTCGCCGATCTTGTTGCAGGCGAAGCCCAGGTTGGCGACGAAGTGCGCGACCAGTGATTTTTGCGCACCGTTTTATTCTTCCTCTTTCGGGGATGTTTTGGTGAACGCCTTTACTGTTTTCGGCAACGCTTTTTTTTGGTAAGGCGAATGGAGGTTGAAATAAATCCCACACAGCGGACGTTCCTCTCCACTCTCGCTCAAAATAATTGTGGCCTGTTTGTCCAATGCGATGCCATGACGCATCCCCGCGCCGCGATTTTCGTAGGCTTTGATCGCCTTTTGCATCAGTGAATTCAGCGACGTTTTGAAATCCTCCGGCGTTTTTTCAATGCACACAACGTATTTATCGTATGTCTTGATGGCTTCGGCGATCTGTCGTTTGAATGTTTCGACGGTCACATATATAGCTTAAAAAATCACTGCCAAAAGTGAAGTGTTATCTTCGTAATACATTAAGATGAGAGAACGCGAATTTTGTTCCGATCCGGTTACCTTGCGCCCAATGGTTTCATTCTCGCGCCGAACAATGCGGTGCCGATGCGAAGCATTGTAGCGCCTTCTTCAATCGCCGTTTCGAAATCGCCGCTCATGCCCATGCTTAAATGGGGCAGGGGAACGCTGAGAATTTTCTCGCACTGATTTTTCAATTCGCGCAACCGGCGAAAATGCGGACGCGTCCTTTCCGACTCCGGCGACCATGGCGGCACGGTCATCAGACCATGAATTTCAATGCGCGGTAGCGCGTGGATGCTTTTCAAATCGGCGAACAACTGCTCCGGCTGGTAGCCGAATTTATTCGCTTCACCGGCGACGTTAACCTCCAGCAGAATCGGCATTTGTTTTGCCGCCTGGTCACAACGCTTATTGATTTCCTGCGCGAGCGGCAGACTGTCCACGCTTTGAATCATTTCAAAAAGCTCGATTGAATCGCGGCATTTGTTCGATTGCAAATGACCGATAAAATGCCAGCGCAATTTACCGGAACACAGTGGAATTTTTGCCTTTGCCTCCTGCACTTTGTTTTCGCCAAAAAGATTTAACCCCAAATCAGCAGCAGCGTTCACGACTTCCGGCGGCTGACTTTTCGTCACGGCCAACAATGTCACGGAATTCACATCACGCCCGGCACGTTCGCATGCAGCGCTAATCCTTTGTTGAATCGTTGCCAAATTCGCGGCGATGTCCATAAACCTAATTTAGCCACAGATGAAACACGGATGAAACACGGAATTTTATTTGTGACATTGTGGAATTTTACTGGACAGATAAAATATACCGCTTACCTATCTTTGCATGGCACGCCGCTTATGACCCAGGACGACATCAATCAAGCCGAATGGAACAAGCCGGACAACTGGTCGTGTGGACTTTATTTCAGCAAAAAAGACAATCGCATCTGGGTTCCCAAGCGGATAAAAAGTTTAGGCTGGACTCTTAATCTTGGGCAGCGAAAAGGAGCAATCTGGCTTATCAGCATAGTCATCGGCGCCATCGCATTTGTCGTTGTATCGAACATTGTAGCCACAAATTTAATCAAGAAATAGCCGCCATCCATCGTTAAACTTTCGCCATGAATTACTGGCTCGTAAAATCCGAACCCGAAGCTTACTCATGGTCACAATTGTTGAAAGATGG
>JBEKBA010000179.1:0-3627 GCA_050015635.1 Verrucomicrobiota bacterium | reverse complement strand
GTTGGATTTTGCTCTATTGCCTCGCTAAATTCCTTAATTGCTTCGTCCCAATCCCGATCATTCACGCTGATTATGCCCTGATCGAAACTATTGAGACTGTCCGATTTGATTTGCGAGACCAGCGCTTTCCAAAAAGCTTGATCGTCAGGCGAAAGAGGCCGCTTGATGATAATAAAAGAGTCAGAAGGATCATTAGTCAGGTCAGCTTCGGTCTTATAGTATTGGAACACGATTATATTGCCGTGAATCTGGATAATATAGTTGTCGCCCAGCAACTGTGCTTTGAATGTGCTTGGATTGAAGTCATCCTCGGAACCAAGTTCCCAACCAGTTTGGTGCGTGGCGATCCAGTCGTTAATCAAGCGAGCTTCATGTGTGTCGAAAGTAAAATGCCCAGTCGGAGAAACATCCAGCCATTTTGGATAGGAACTAGGGAATACGTTTGGTTTAAGACAATCTGCCTGATATTTGGCTTGTTGCCATGCGAACAGCCCAAAAGATGCAATGATCAGTAATCCTAAAAATAAAATGATGCGTGGCAGCCGCTTACGGCTTGCAATCCATAGCTGAACCGGTCTCGCCAGCAATACGCCGAATTGCATCAAAACTGCTCCAATAAAGAAGGCGATAATTATACCAGTCCAGCAAATTTCAAAAGCTTCGAAGCCATAAATTTCACTATCCGGCCCGATACCGTGCCTCAAGAAAATGCTTACTGCCAAAATCATCAGCGTCATAAATGATGCGCTGGAAAAGAAAATGCTGACAAGAATGCGCCTCACAAAATGAAGTCGCCGAAATCTCCATATCGTGTAAGCAAACACAATCGGTGTAAGTATCAACGAACCGTCATAGCTGATTGTGCAAATCGTGTCCATCTTAAGGCTTAACGACTAAAACTGTGCCACGCCGAAGTAAAATGCAAGCCCGCGAATGCGGAACCGAAACCATAAACGGCGCTGACAATTGCGCAGGGTGAGTTGCCACGGATCAAGGCGACTGGTTATGGCGTTATCCTACGAAGTAAGGCAACTATTAAAGAGAATTGTCCATACGGCTTTACAGTTTTGAGCGCAGCCATTGACCGGGTGGCAAAAGACTTAAAACGGCCAGTTGATGCCAATGGAAAAATAGAGTTGGCCGCCCAAATTTAATCGTCCTTCCCGGCCTCCGCCACTGAACGTGGCATCTTCCATTGGCATGTATTGCGCACCCACGTAAATGTCACCGCTATCCACCACATGAACCATCAGTGTTCCGTTCACATAACCGCCATAGGTCAGGTCGGTCGCTTCAAAGCCGCCCGTATTGCGGGCGGGGACGCCGCCGGTTGTCACGACTTCATCGTAATTGTAATTGCCGGATACGACGCCAACAGCGGGGCCGGCACCCAGGGATATGCCTGCATAGTCGCACAAATCCCAATAAAATGAAGGTCCCAACCGCAGAGTGTAAAGCATCAGGTTCAGCGAGCGCGTGCCGGTGACGGTTCCGGGAAGTGTCTGGCTGGACGTTGAAGCAGGAGAGCCGGGAATAATCGGCTCGCCTTGTCCGCCGGGACCGCCTTGATAAGGCGCGCCGGGCACGACGATGCCGCCGGTATTGTAAGTGTAAGTATTCTGGTTAACCGTTGCCGACAGGGAACTATTGTCCGAGATGTTTATGGGCAGCAGACCAAAACCCAATTCCCAACCGACCCGAGCGTGCTTCCAATACCAGAGATTGTCACCGTAGGCCAGGTCAAGCCCGGGAAACGGACCACCCTCGGCGTTTCCACTGCCGGATGTGGAATAGGACGTTGCGCTGTGGAAAGTCAAGGTGTTGGCCGTGGAATTATATTGTGACGCGTTGTCATAGCCCCAATACCCTGTGTAGCCTCCGGAGTTTCCGGTTTGATCCTCGCGGACATAACCATCGTCATAAATTCCCATCGCGGACCGGTTGCCTGAAATATTGAACAACCCCTTTTCATTGAAGCTGGCGCCAATGTTCATTCCAACCATTGCGCCGACGCGGAAATGGCGCGTCCAGTCGTCCGTGTCCGGGGGAATTCTGATAAAAGCATAAGTGCTTGGATCACCGTCGAAGGTGTCCGGTGACGACGAGCCTTGAAACCATCCTTCCAATTGAGCCCGGGCGCACATCGCAAGTCCCGTGAAAGCGCAGGCCAGACATGCCGCATGGAAACGGGCGTTTCTCATAAAATGGAATGGCAATGGCTGCATGACCTCATGGGTTCAGATACACGCGATAAAAACGCGAACTGGTGTTGGTTGGCGCACTGATCGTCGTGGGCGGGCCGTAATCAATCCATTGCACTTCATTGGCCGGAGCCACGATGGATGGCGGCGCAATCATGGCGTTTGAGAACAAAACATTGTCGCTGTAAACCACCGTGTAAGTCCGGTTGGTGATGGCAGGCCATTCAATCAGCATATTGCCATCGGGCAACTCGACAATGCCGGTGATGTTGAGGTTTGTGCTTGCCGACGCCGGCGGCGGAGTCAAATCGGGCACGGGCACGGCAAATGCCTGCAACTGCCCGTTGGTGAACGGAAAGGAACCCCTTGGGGAAAATTGCAGCAGCAAACCCACACTTTGGTTCGTCCCCAGCGTGGCGCTGTAAACCACGAAAGGATTGCCATTGTTCGTGCCAATGGCATTGAACAAGAGATTGGTCAGACCCGTCACGACGACCCGCGCGGCTGCGACGGCATTGGTGCCGATGTTTGACAGTAAAATGGATTGTTCCTCCAGCCCGTTTTGCAGATTGATGGCCTGTGGGGAATTGGTGACGGCCACAAGCAGGCCGGGAAGATAATCCATGACGGTGATGTTGGTGTCAGCCGAGTTGTTGTTCGTGTTGGGGTCGAACACGCCCGCCGCGCCCACGGACGCGGAAAATGTCAGCACACCCGCATTGGTGGGCTCGACGGTGAATTGCAAATTCGTATAGCCGCCATCCGCCAGTGTGCCTAGGTTGAAAATCAAGTTGCTGGCGGCGATTGTTTCATTGGTCGGGAAAATCAATATCACGCCGGGCGGCAAAGTATTGGTTAGAATGACATCGGGCGCGGCATCCGGTCCCAAATTGGTCACGGTCACTCCGTAAGTCATCAAATCATTGGTGATGACGGCCTGGGCGGGGCCCGTCATGGCCACACCCAGATCAGCTTGTATCACTGTATTGGTGACTTGAGTGACCACGTTGGTGGCGGCGGTATTGGTCACATCAATGGAGGAGACAAAAACCATGTTGGTGATGAATCCCACCGCCGTTGGCTCGACGGTCAGGGTCAATTGCGCAATGCCGCCCAAAACGAATGGGCCGAGATCGAACAGAACCACGCTGCCATTGGTTGTGACCGAACCCTGGCTGGCGTTGAAGCTCAAGACCTGAACTGAAGCCGGCAGGGTGTTGGTCACCTGCGCGTCATCCGGCAAAGTTGCGATCAGGTTGGTCACGGTGATGGTGTAAGTCAGGGAATTGCTCACCTGGATGGAACTGGCCGAACTGGTGACGGAAAGGCCGAAATAATCCTGCGCTTCAGCCGTTGTGCCGGCGAGAATCAACGCAGCCGCAGCTGCGGCAAACATCCGGAAATTAAAGGCAAAACTCATTTAAAA
>JBEKBA010000178.1:0-3688 GCA_050015635.1 Verrucomicrobiota bacterium | reverse complement strand
GAAACTTTGCCGCCTCTTATAGAATTTCTCCGCGCTCGTGGTAAAAAGGAACTTTTAATTGAGCATTATGATAAAGCATCTCAAGCTCCTGATTGATTTTCTGTAAACTGCCGCGAATGAAAACCCGTTTATTCATCAAGCCGTATTGCGGTTGGTGTCACAAAGCGATGCGCTGGCTGGATGATCACGACATCAAATACGAAAAGATTGACGTGATTGCGGACGACGCGGCGTTTGACGAAATGGTTCGCATTTCCGGTCAGGAACTCGCGCCGGTGATTGACGTGGATGGTAAAGTGCTGGCGGATTTCGGCCCGGAAGAATTGCCCGGATTTTTTGAAAAGCCATTGAATGACGATGACTGAATTGAAACCGCGACCGCGTCTGCCGGAATGGCTGCGCATCACGCTGCCCACGTCGGACAGTTTCGCGCGCACGCGCAGTCTGCTCGACGAGTTGAAGCTGCACACGGTCTGTGAAAGCGCCAAGTGCCCGAACCATTGGGAATGCTGGAGCAAAGGCACGGCAACGTTCATGATCGCGGGCGACCGCTGCACGCGCGCGTGCGGTTTTTGCGCGGTCAGCACTGCCAAACCGCTCGCGCTCGAAACGGACGAACCGGCGCGCGTGGCCGAGGCGACACGCCGGATGAAGTTGAAGCACGTCGTCATCACGGCGGTGGCGCGCGACGATCTGGCGGACGGCGGCGCGGAACATTTCCGGCAGACGATTGAACGCGTCCGCGAATTGAATCCGGGCATCGTCATCGAAGTTCTGGTTCCTGATTTCAACGGGAGCGATACGGCCATTAAAAATGTGTTGAACGCGAATCCGCACATTTTCAATCACAATCTGGAAACCGTCCGGCGTTTAACGCCGGGCGTGCGGCATCGCGCGACGTATGACCGGAGTTTAAGTGTTCTCGCAAAAGTGAAAGCCAGACGCGCCCATTCAATTTACACAAAATCCGGCGTGATGCTTGGTTTGGGTGAAACCGAAGAAGAATTATTTCAGGCGATGCGCGATTTGCGCGCGGTGGATTGCGACATTCTCACGCTCGGCCAGTATTTGCAACCGACGTTAAAGCATTTGCCGGTGATTGGATTCGTGACGCCGGAAAAATTCGCGGAATATAAAGTTATCGCGGAAGATCTGGGTTTTGTCCATGTGGCAAGCGGGCCGATGGTGCGCAGTTCGTATCATGCGGATGAATTTTCACTGCCGTCAATGCGGTAAAAATGGATTGTGGCGGACGAAAAGGTAAATCGCCGCGCCGACGCAAAGAATTCCAACCGCAAAGCCGATGATAGTGAGGATGGTATTAAGCGTGCGGGCCTGCCCGGCGACGCGGTCGGTGTCGCGTTTCTCGGCGGCCATAAATTGCGCGAATTCTTTTTCGAGCGCCGCGGCGATGACCGCCTCGTCTTTGAGCTGCAAGGTGAGCCAGCCGCCATCGAATTCATTCTTCCATTCCCTGGGCAGGCGCGCGAGGATTTCGGCATTGGGCGGTTGAAAGCCGAAACTTTTCCAAAACGGAGAGCGTTCCTGCGTCCAGAGCCGGAAGACGCCGTGATTGGCGGCGAGCGTTTGAACTTTTTCCCAGAATAATTGGCGCGCGGCATCGGCGGCACCGAAATCAGCATAGCCTTCGCTGTGGAGCAGGGTGTGTTGACGGATGATATGAATGCCAATTGCGCCGATGAGCTGGCCGGCGCTGGTTTCGGCGATTTGGAATTCCGTCAGCCGTTTTTCTAATTCGTCGGCAGGCAGCCGCATGGAAATCCAAAGCGCCTTAATTGCGTTGAGGTCGTCCAACGTGGCGCGGCGGATGCGGAGGTTTGGCGAACTCATGACCGGCGGCTTCGTTGCATTTGCATTTTTAAAACTGTGTGGCAGTTTCACCGGAAAATAAAATAAAAAACCGAGCATGAGCAACATCACCAACCAACAACTTCTCGAATCCTTGAACTGGCGTTACGCCACCAAAGTCTTTGACGCCGCCAGAAAAATCCCCGCCGACGTCTGGCAAACACTGGAACACGCGCTTGTGCTCACGCCGACTTCCTACGGTTTGCAGCCGTATAAATTTTTGGTCATCGGCAATCCGGCAAAGCGTGCAGAATTGGTGCCGCACTCCTGGAATCAAAAGCAAGTCGTGGACGCCTCGCATTTCGTCGTCTTCACCGCGCGCACAAAAATGACCGAGGCCGACGTGGACAAACTTATCAAGCGCACCACCGATATTCGCAAAATTCCCGCTGACTCACTGGGAACTTATCGTGGCATGATGATTGGTGACGTGGTCAACGGGCCGCGTGGCAAAATCGCACACGAGTGGGCAACGCGGCAGACTTACATCGCGCTCGGCAATTTAATGACGTGCGCCGCTGTCCTGGGAGTTGACGCTTGTCCGATGGAAGGCATCAATCCGCCGGAATACGACCACATTTTAAACTTGAACGGCAGCGGTTACGCAACAGTTGTGGCGTGCGCGCTCGGGTATCGTGCCGCCAGCGACAAATACGCAAGCCTGGCCAAAGTGCGTTTTGAAACGAAAGAACTCGTTCAACAAATTTGAACCGACATGATTACTCTCCGCAAAGCCGGGGAACGCGGGCACGCCAATCACGGCTGGCTCGACAGTTATTTCACGTTCTCGTTCGCGGACTACCACGACCCGCGCCACATGGGCTTTCGTTCGTTGCGCGTCATCAATGACGACACGATTGCAGGCGGCGGCGGATTTGGCACGCATCCGCACCGCGACATGGAAATCATCACCTATGTTTTGAGCGGCGCGCTGGAGCACAAGGATTCGATGGGCAATGGCCGCGTCATTCGTCCCGGTGAAGTCCAATACATGGCTGCCGGCACGGGCGTTCAGCACAGCGAATTCAATCACTCGCCGACCGAGCCGGTGCATCTGTTGCAAATCTGGATTTTGCCCGATCATAAAAATGCAAAACCGAATTATGCGGAAAAATATTTTAGCGCAGCACCAGCCGGAAAATTTCATCTGGTTGCTTCAAAGGGCGGAAGAGACGGTTCAATCGCCATAAATCAGGATGCGAATGTGTTTCCTGGCAAGCCGGGCGCGGGCGGCAAAATCAGCTGCGCGCTCGAACCAAACCGTCATGCCTGGCTGCACATCGCCGAAGGTGAAGTAAAACCGGGTGATTTGCTTTTGAAGACGGGGGATACCGCCGCGTTGAGCGGGGAATCTTCAGTTGATTTGGCCGGCAAATCGCCCGCGCAAGTTTTGCTTTTCGACTTGAATTAAAGAATTGAAGCGCCGTAAAATCCAATTATTGCTAAACAAGCCGTCAACCCGGAACCATCAAGCGCCATGATCAAAAAAATCTTTGCTCCCGGAAATAATTCGGACGCGGTCAATTTTGCGCTGCTGGTGTTGCGCCTTTGGATTGGCTTGATGATGCTCGTTCATCACGGCGTTGATAAATTGAAAAATTTTAGCGACCTTGCGCCGAATTTCCCCGACCCGCTTGGCATCGGCCATTCGGCGAGTCTGGCGCTGACCGTGTTCGCGGAATTTTTTGCATCGCTGCTCGTGATTTTTGGACTGGTCACGCGCTGGAGTGCGCTCGTGCTTGCGATTGATATGATTGTCGCGTTCATCAGCGTGCATAAAGGCGCGTTGAGCGGCAATCACAGCGGCGAACTGGCGTTC
>JBEKBA010000177.1:0-3708 GCA_050015635.1 Verrucomicrobiota bacterium | reverse complement strand
TTTTCACCATGCCATTGAATTGCTGGAAATACTGGCTCGCGGCAGCGCCTTCGATTCCTAAAAGCTCCTCGATTGAAGTAGCAACTAATGCGTCTTCTGACGCACGCTTGAGTTTCATAATTATCGGCTCCGGTGGTTCCAAATGATTTCGCATCAGCAACGTGCGATGATTGCGGATTTTCCCATACACAAACTGCCTCGCCAGCGACAGGCATTTGGTTTCATCCCGCGCCAGCCGGAATTGTTCCATGCGCAGAAACACATTTTTCAACGTGTGACCACGGGTGATTCCATAAAACCAACCACCCATCGAAAAATAAGTGACGGGAATTTCCATTTCGCAGAGCGATTGAACCGCTTGAGTCGAGATTTGAATGTTGCCGAACAATGCAACGTGTGAAAGGTCGCGCAGGCGCACTTCATCAACAACTTTGTCCTTTTCTTTGACCTGCAACACTTCGTTTTTGCATCCCACACGAATGCCCTGCGTGTTGAGATAAAGCGGGCGGGTGTCATCACGCGCGGCAATCAGTCTCCGGGGAGGCTCTGCTGATTTCTGTTCAGACGAATCTGGCTTCGCCGATAGCGGTGGTGGTTCGGCCAGCATCCGGGTTTCGTCCGGCAGGCACACCGGCGCGAGTGAACAGCGCACACATTTTGGCGAGTTGACCAACGGTGATGGAATCGGTCCGGTAACAATTCGCCTGGCCTCTGTGATGTTTTGCAGAATCCAGTTTTCCAGTTCGGAAGTAATGGGCAGGCGGACACGTTGCTTGGTGGCGCGATAATAGATGATGCCTTCGTTGCAGGCGTACCCATTGTCACGTAGAATCAATGCCTGCAATCCAAGCTGCATTTTGTCCGTGTCCCACAGTTCGTTGGCCTCTTCGCCTTCTTTGGGTGCGCCCGCTTTGTAATCAACCGGACAGACCTCCAACGCGGTGAGCAAATCTTCTTTGCCAGTTTTGGATTCAACTAAATCCATTTTAACAACCACTCCCAACCGCTCCGATCCCATTTGCACGGAACGTGAGTGAATCGTTTCGGGTTCTGCGCTTTGCGTATCAGTCGTTTTGATTGTGGAGTTGGCGGCATCCGCCGACGTTCCTTGCGTTTCTTTCGGCTTGTCGGTTTCCGATTTTCGCTTGGCCGCTGGTAACACCCCGCTGCCCGAATCAACGCGCTGATGAATCGCATCGCCGCGTAGCGTGTCGGCGCTTTCAACGAACACTCCTTCGACAAATTCGTAATAAAATAGTCGCTGACAATACACGAATTCGTTCAACATCCGCGCAGGGATTTGTTGCGGTTCGGCTTCGGTAAGTGCTTTGTGTTCGGAAGTTTCCGGCGTCGTAGGACTTAAAGCTGACGAAGCAGGAGCTTCAGCAATTGATTTCGACGGTTCACTTTGCTCCGCTTCGGCTGGTGCGACACGCACCACAATTTTCAATTGTTTTGGTTCGGTTGTGGACTGGCCCGATTGGCGGTCGCCTCCTGTTCTCGCCTTGGAAGTTCCGGGCAAAAGACCCCTTGGCGTTAATGACGATTCCGTTTCACTCAAACGATTTTCGGTCGAAGCTGACGGGTCTTGGTCGTTCATAGTATTTTGATGGCTGCCAGACAGCTAACTACATGCCATTACGCAGTGGAAACCGGCACAAACAGGCCGAGACCGAAGTGAGCGCCGTAGCCAAAAGCCAATGGACCGGCGATCTTTTGTGGGAAAGTAATTGTAAAAGAAGCGCCTACACTGTTACCGCGACTACCGCCTCCATCATGGCGCTTGGTTTGAAATTGGAGACAACGCAACGTGCGTATGCCGGGTGATTTACCAATGGCAATGAATTTGTCCTGACGAATCGAGGCTTTGGCAGTGCGAGGATTCAACGCCAACAGGCGGAGGAGATCGTGTGCTGCGGAGTCAATTTGCCAACCGGTCGTCGCATCTATTTTGGGTCGGCCATCACGGAATGTTTTGGCGTGGCGAGTGGGCACGAATGGAGTAGCGGAACGCCACACTTTGGAGTCTCCAAACAATTTGCAGTCGGGGAATGTTTCAGGTTGGCCTAGCCCAATGAGAACGAGACGCAGGTCGTGGCCGCCGTGTCCCCATACTTTGTTAAGACGACGAAGGGCGAGGCAGGCTTGTTCATCAAAGCCGTTTGCAGACCAAACTGATAGGTGTGTGATTGCGTCACGCGAGCCGTTGGCTTCGCAAAAAACGTGCGCATGGCTATGACCTTCCAAAGGCTTTCCACCCGCACCAATCCCCGTGAAGACACTGGCCGCGCCATTGCCTTGGTCGGACCACTTACACAGTGCATCATGGACTCGATTGGCAACAGAAACAGCCTGGATGAGTCGTGGAGAGACGGCACTGACTACTGCGTAACGTGCGATGGTCGGTTTGTGCTTGCCGGAGAGATGCAAAACACGAGGTGCTGGGGCAAAAGCATCTGCCAGGCGTGTGTAATTTACAAAAGCCGCACCGGGCGGGAGATTCCAACCAACGGCTTGAAGTTCACCAGTGTCGGCATGTAAGGCAGTGAAAAGGTCAACGGGGACCTCTTGGTCTTTAACTTTCTTTGGTAGCGCTTTTTTCCCGGTAGCCTTCTTCGGAGATTTTGCAGTGGATGAGTTTCTTGCGAGAAAGTCAGCACGCCACTTTTCATAGTCAGCGACAGGCAATGGCATGAGCAGATGAACAAGTTCCAAGTTGGTAGGCATATCCACGCCATCGGCGAGCGGCAAGGCGTTCGCCTTAATCTGTGCGATGTCCTCGCGCACGCGGATTTCGACGAGACTTTCGGCGCGACCGAAATAGCCAACTCGCCCGGCCAAAGTTTGCAGGGCAGCGAGCTGGTCTGGCTGAAGCAGGACATCCCAGGCAATGAGAACGGCATCGTTTGGATCAAGCTGGACAAACGTATCGAAAACCTTGGTTGTCTTCTGATTCTTGCCTTCAACGACTGGCAGATAATGCCGCGTATGGCCGTTGGTTGCCTTGGGCAGGTAATACTTCGGCAACTGTGCTGCGAGGCTGGCGATGACAGCGCGCATAGTATTTTCAGATACTTCGGCGCGCGCTTTTAGATGCCATGTAGCGATTAGGCTACGGAGAAGTCGCCACGGCGAAGGCGGCCACTCAACAGCACCCTCATTCACATGACGTCCCCAAGGCGTGGCATGGAAACGTCCGGCAGGGAAGCGAAGTTCGAGAACGGTCATGTGATTAACCTTCGAAAGTCACAGTTGTGAAGCGGTTTCCACCGAAGATTTTGGTGATGAGGCCGGGCAAGGCCTTTTCCAGTTCATCCAACGAAGGGACGGTGAATCCAGCCGGGCGCTGGACGATAAGACCACCGTCCAGATCAAGGTCGCAGGCGGTACGAAGACGCAGACCGTCACGAAGGAACCGCTGAATCTTGAACAGTGAAATTGCAACCAGTAGCGTTTCCACCTCTGCGCCAAGGCCAAAACCTCGAATGAGTGCGAGGTCAAGATTGAAAAAAGCAGTAATGCTACCAGTGAATTCTTCACGGTGGAACGGAACATTGCCAAATCCCTTTGCAGTGTCGCCGGAAGGATTTACGGCATCATTCTTCACACCGCCACTGGCCACGGTTGAAACTTCAGTTGCTTCAATGAACGCGGTCAACGCGCGTGGTAGACGCATCCGTCCGCCAGCGATTTCCTTTTTAGCAAGAA
>JBEKBA010000176.1:0-3747 GCA_050015635.1 Verrucomicrobiota bacterium | reverse complement strand
TGATTCAGGTTGATCGTCGTTAGAAATTCCGGTTGGGCTTGAGGTCTTCCACGCATCCTTCTCTGACCACTCCGCTCCGCCAACATTCAAACTCTCTGGGAGTTTTTCAGCAAACTGCTAACCGGTCACTAGAGCCGATGCCGGTTGGCTGTTGCAGTTTGCGTTCCCAACGCCGCCACATTTTTTAGTTCCCCACAAGAGACGTTCACTTCCGTGAACTGCAAGTCATTTGTCATTTTCATGTCAAGGACGGCGAGCCAAGAGCGGATATACGGGAGGCCATAGCCGATGGCGCCCGTTACACAAAATCCGGCTGTGAAAATCCTGCGGATAAGAAAAAACAACTTTGATTTGCATAAAAAACTCCAAGCAGGAGGATTGCGAAATCAGCACCCAGTCCAAGTGGTATCACCCATGCTTAAACAAAACCATCGTGCCTGAACATGCGGTTACAATGCACGAGCCGTTACCGGATAAGGTCGCGTCCGGCTCAAGACTCCATGAAATCATCGCGAAACTGCGAAAAGCCGCAAAGATTGAGATAGCAACGGGTTATCAAGACGAAACGGGATTCCACCCGGGCGTCAAACCGGCCGAAAAAGAAATCAAGTGGCCGCCGGATTGGTAACCCAAATCAGCATGAATTTCACGAAGCATTTTTAGACACGGATTAACACGAAGCAGCGTGACGCTGCACCCAATTATAAAAAGCAACCGCCAAGAGCGCCAAGGCGGATGCCGCAGCGGTCCTTGCGGACGGCCACCACTTACCTTCAAATTGAAACAACACCAATCGTGGTCACGGCTTGACATCAGATGGCCGTCTGCAAAGACTCCAACGTGGTTTGGTTTTGGTCGTGAGGCAAATCCATGAACGTCGTCCTGGTTCACGGTTTCTTAAATCGCGGTGGGATTATGCGCGGCCTTGCGCACCATCTCACTTCGGCAGGGCATACTTGCATTGTTCCTTCATTGAAGCCTTGTGATGCCCGATGCGGCCTCCCAAACCTGGCTAATCAGCTTGGTCGTTTTATCAATGAATCGCTTTCTGACGGTTCACGTTTTGCAATCGTCGGTTTTAGCATGGGAGCACTGGTGGCGCGTTATTATCTTCAGGAGCTTGGTGGCTGCCAAAGGACAGACGCTTTCTTTTCGATCTGTGGACCCCATTCGGGCACTCTGACTGCGTACATGTATCCAAGCGAGGGAGTGTATCAGATGCGGCCTAACAGCAAATTTCTGGTGCGCTTAAATCAAACAGCCGATCATCTCGCAGGCATCTCGATTACATGTTATTGGACACCGTTTGATTTAATGATCTGTCCCGGCGAAAGCGCGAAGTGGCCCCGATCAGAACATGTACGTATTCCTGCGCTCTTGCATTCGTTGGTGGTCTTTGATCGACGATTATATCGTGACATTGCACAGCGACTCTCCGCGACTGAGCCTAACAAATCGCCGCAGCCAACAGCCACCGCTCCTTGAGTTTTGACCGGGATATGAAACTCGATTATCGTCATTGCAGCGGCGCTGCAGCAGGGCTGCAATGCACCAGGCTGCGGATTTATTTAAGCAAATTTCCGAGCTGAAGTTTGCGGCGCAACAAGCCATTGTCGGCACACATCCGAAAACGTCCGTCCGGCAAAGGGTTCAGCCACATTTCTCCGCCCGAACATTCGACCATCAAGCCTCCCGCCGCAATGTCCCATAAATTGATGGTGCGCTCGATGTAAACATCCAGCCGTCCGCAGGAAACGTAGGCCAGTTCGAGCGCCGCCGAACCCAGGATGCGGATTTTTTTGGCGCGGTGCGCCAGCCGGTTCAAGTGCGGCAGACTTTTCGCCAGATTTTCCCGGCTTTTGGAAAATCCCATGGCGACGATGGATTCGCCCACCGTGACGCGGCGGCTGACGCGGACGATGCGTCCGTTCAATCTGGTTTTTCCGCCGCGTACAGCGGTCCACAGTTCGCCGGTGAACGGATCGTAAATCACGCCGAGGACGGCCCGGTATTTTTTTCCGATGCGCCGTTCGAGCGCGATGGACACGGCGGCGTGCGGCATCCCGTAAAAATAATTCACCGTGCCGTCAATCGGATCAACGACCCAGCGGTATTCGCTGTTCGCGTCGCCGGAACAACCTTCCTCGCCAAGCAGCGAGATTTGCGGAAACGCATCATTCAAAATTTTCCCGATGAGTTTCTGGCAACGCACGTCGAGTTCGAGTTTGATGTCGTGGGCTTCAGCGGAATTGACGCGCTTGGGCAAATTCCAGTTGGCGCGCATGATTTTTCCGGTGGCGCGCGCGGCTTTGATGGCGGCGGCCAGAGCCTGGTTTAGTGAAAGGTTTTTCATGGGAAAAAATTTCAACCTTGCAACGCTTCCAAGGCGGTCTTGATGTGCCCGCGTTTGGACTGCCATTCGGCGAGGCGCCGCCGGTGTTCCTCCAAAACCTGCGGCGGAGCATTGTGCGTGAAATTCGGATTGGCGAGCTTTTGTTCGACCCTGGAAATTTCGGATTCGATTTTATCCAGTTCTTTGGTCAACCGCGTCTTTTCCGCCGCCACGTCAATCAAACCTTCGAGCGGCAGAAAAAGTTCGCCCAGTTCGTTATGTGCGGCAGGAGTTCCTTTGGCCGGTTGATAATTTACGTTCATTTCCAACTCCCCGGCATTGAGCAGCAACTTCAGAACTTCAATCTCCTCCGGCGCAAAATTTGCGGCCGGCTTGAAAATGAACTTCAATTTTTTATTGGCCGCAATATTTCCCACGCGCCGCAAATTGCGTCCCTGCGTGACGAGTTCATTCCGCGCCTCGACGTGATTTTCATCCAAGTCGGTCAAGCTGTAATGAGCTTTGAAATCGTCATCCAGCGGTTTGGGCCACGGCGCGAACATGATAGTCTGGCCGCCTTGGTTTTCCGGCATATCGGCGCTGTAACCCATGCCGTGCCACAGTTCCTCCGTGATGAACGGCAGGAACGGATGAAACAGCCGCAGTGTGTGCGACAGAACAAAATCAATCACCGCGAGGGTGTTCGCCTTGCGCGCAGCGTCGCCGCCCTGCAGGACGGCCTTGCTTGCCTCGACATACCAATCGCAATATTCGCTCCAGAAAAAGCGATAAAGCGTTGTGGTCGCGTCGCTGAATTTGTATCCGGCAAACGCGGTGTTCAATTCGCGAATGGCCGCGTCGAGTTTCAGCAAGATCCATTTGTCATCGGACGCGAGCAGTTGCGGGATGATTTCACCTTGAATTGGGGAAGCGGCGCTGTCACCGCCGCCCTGCATCTGGCGGAAACGGCAGGCGTTCCAGAGCTTGTTGCAGAAGTTGCGGCCCAGTTCGACGTTTTGTTCGTCGAACAAAATGTCCTGGCCGAGCGGCGCGGCGCGCATTACGCCGAAGCGCAAAGCATCCGCGCCGAACCTGGCGATGAGGTCGAGCGGGTCGGGCGAATTGCCGAGGCTCTTGGACATTTTGCGCCCCTGCTTGTCGCGGGTGATGCCGGTGAAATAGACGTTGCGGAACGGCATCTCGCCCATGAATTCGTAGCCGGCCATAATCATGCGCGCGACCCAGAAGAAAATGATGTCCGGCCCGGTGACGAGGTCTGTGGTCGGATAAAATTTTTTCAAAGTGGCGGTCTGCTCCGGCCAGCCCATCGTGGCGAACGGCCAGAGCCACGAACTAAACCAGGTATCGAGCACATCGGGGTCTTGTTCCCAATTCTCTAAATCCGGCGGCGGCTC
>JBEKBA010000175.1:0-3760 GCA_050015635.1 Verrucomicrobiota bacterium | reverse complement strand
CCCAGGCTGAGTGCGCCATGAATTGCGCCGCCTTTTTGCCCAATGGCAACACAAAAATTCCCAAGTCCACGATGTCGCAACATTTCAAGATTCTCCGGGACGCGGGCCTGATTCGTAGCGAACGTAAAGGTGTTGAACTGAAGAACTCGACGCGATGCCATGAATTGAAGAAAAAGTATGGACCAATGATTACGGAGATTCTTCAGGCTTACGCAAACGAGGACAAAAAATCCGCGCGGTGAGACCGCCCGGTTGAGTTAACATGGCAGTATTTCTTCCAATATGAATGCTTTACGTCTTCCAAAAATCGCTGTTATCGCCGGTGTCGGCGCTGGATTAGGTGCTGCTTTGGCGCGGCGGTTCGTGCGCGAGGGTTGCCGTGTCGTGTTATTTGCTCGGTCCAGCGAATACATCGAGGCTCTTGCCTCAGAGTTAAATGACAAATCTAAATCCGATGTCGCTCGCGCAATCGGATGCGATCTTGCCGATCCCAAGCAGATAAGCGCCGCTTTTGCGAAGATTCGCAAAGAAATTGGTCTGGTTGACGTGCTCGTCAATCATGCCAGCGGCGGCGGCGGACCGACTGGGTCAAGCC
The DNA here is from genome assembly GCA_050015635.1 of Verrucomicrobiota bacterium. Taxonomy (GTDB): domain Bacteria; phylum Verrucomicrobiota; class Verrucomicrobiia; order Limisphaerales; family UBA11358; genus UBA11358. The sequence goes on along the minus strand of JBEKBA010000175.1, from coordinate 3,165 downwards.
TAATTAACTTGGACCCCGCCAATTTTGAACAGGCTTGGCGCGTCGGCGTGTATGGAGCATTACTTTGCTCCCGTGAAGCCGCGCGGGACATGCTTTCGCCCGATCGCGACGTTGCGAACGGATCGATTATATTTACGGGTGCCACCTCGTCTGTAAGAGGGGCTGGTATCGCTTTTTCCAGCGCCAAATTCGCTTCCCGTGGATTAGCACAGGGCATGGCCCGTGAACTGTGGCCGCAAGGCATCCATGTCGCTCATGTCATTATCGACGGCATCATTGGCGAAGCTGATAGCAAAAGCCCAATGGAAGACTCGAATCACGAACCGGAAATGCATCCTGATGCTATTGCTGAAGCCTACTGGCAGCTTGTTCTGCAAGACCGCAGTGCCTGGACACTGGAACTCGATTTGCGGCCGAACCGGGAAAAGTTTTTTGAATAGCTAAGAACGGGTAAGGCCACGATGTCGCAACATTTCAAGATTCTCCGGGAAGCGGGCCTGATTCGTAGCGAACGTAAAGGTGTTGAACTGAAGAACTCGACGCGATGCTATGAGTTGAAGAAATAATTCGGACCGATGATCATGGAAATTCTTCAAGCTTACGCAAACGAGGACAAAGAATCCAAACGCTAACGTCCGAGCAGTGAAGCACCCAGTGCTAGTGGGCGCTTTTTAAGCAGGAAATCCTTAAGGTTAAGCACGGGCTGACCGGCATGATGAACGTGAGCGCCGCGCCCATCGCCGATAACACGGTGGACACGTCAATCACATTGAAGAAATCAATGAACAAGTCGGTGGACGCAGCGCGGCAATCCATGACAACCAGATTTGATTTTTCCAATGCGCTGAAAATTCCGTCGAGACCACGCCGCTCCGCAAGGTCGAGGAAGCGCGTATCAGGATGAAAGCGTTGGCAACCAATTCTGCCTGCGCCCAACCTCGTTGGAGCCGGAATTTTGCTATGTTCTGTCCGACCAAATAGAGCTTGAGTTCCGGGATACTAGCGGTCGTGAATGTTCGAAAGCCTCGCGGATAATTGAAATGTTCGGTTCGTTGTGTTCTCATTTACACAAATGATGTTTTCCGCGCGTGGCGCGGGATCAAGAGCCGCGCCATTTCCAAATGGTTGTTATGCAGGAAATATGCACCCAAATTGCGGTCTTGAGATATATCAAGATTCTTGACCGATGATAACTATTGGTTATGGTTGGGAAATGGAACTGCGCCATCTACGTTACTTCGTCGCTGTGGCGGAGGAGGAGAATGTTTCGCGTGCCGCGTGGAATCTTCACGTTTCGCAGCCGGGCATCACCCGCCAGATCCACAACCTTGAGGACGAAATCGGTTTCCCCTTGTTCGAACGGAATGGTAAGACCGTGCGGCTTTCGCCAGCCGGAAAAATTTTCCTCGTCGAAGCCCGCGACGTGCTCCAGCGCACCGCCGACGCGGTTGAAAAAGCCCGCGCTGCCATGGCACCCCGGGCGGAAATCAACGTCGGCTACGTGCCGTCCGGGACGGTGGAGATTTTGCCGCGCGCGTTGCGCGCTTTTAGGGGAAGTTTTCCCGGAGTGCGCGTAACCCTGCATGATTTGTCTGCAGAAGAAATGCTGCCGTTGCTCCTAAAAAAGAAGTTGGACACCGCACTGACTCTGCTGCCGCACAAATTGCCGCGTCAATTGAACATGAAATTACTGGAACGATACGAACCGAGCGTCGTTGTGGGGATAACGCATCCGCTGGCAAAATCAAAATTGATCAGCCTGAATCAGATGGCGTCCGAGCCAGTCGCGGTATTAGCCCTCAAAGATTATCCCTACTACCACAAACATCTCAGAAAGATGTTCGCCACCATTGGCCGCAGGCCGCGCATCAGCAGCGAGCACGATAGCGGGACTAGCCTGATGGGTGCTGTTGCGGCCGGACACGAATTTACCCTCCTGCCGAGCTGCGTGAGCTGTGCGACGGGGCGGCGCTTAAAACTTATCAAGCTGTGTCCCGCGCTGCCGCCGTGGTCGTACGTCGCGCTCTGGCGCAAAGACACTGAAACAGAACTGGTAAGAGCTTTTATCGCCGGCGCCCTGGCCAAACCGATTAAAAATAATCGGTCACCCGCCAGTTAGTTTTGGCCAGCGCCGCTCACAAAACATATTTTGCAGACGGCTGGACGATAGAACAGAACTGGCATCGGGACGCCACATTAGGGCATATCGCCGACAAAGGAAGCGCCGACTTGGTGCATGGCGCCGCCAATTCTTCGTAAAGGAAGAAGACGGCCAGATCCGACTTAGAGCATGCCGTTGTTATTTTTCCATTCCGCTTGAGGCGGAATTTCCTCGGGGAATCCCCAGCGCTCCGCGATTTTCTCGTGTTCAACTCGGTATAGGTCGATGTAGACGCAAGGGACGTTCTTATGCGATCCCTTGGCAGCTATAAAAACGAAGTCTCCCTGTCCCAGCACGAATTTGACCTCATCGATGCTTCTGTCTTTAACGAGTTCTGCCAGGTCACGTTTGAACGCTGTGACTCCATCGCGGACGCCGGGCTCGTGGCGGATGCAATGATCTCCTGAAAAATAGTGCTGAATCTTGCTGTGATCCCCGGAGACGTGAATGTTCTCGTAGTATTCCCGGACGATCGTTTTATTCTTTTCGGTGTTCTCCAAGAGTTTTGCCTCGGTTGGCCCGTCGGTTTGAGTGTGCCCGCTCCGGTTGGGCGGAGCGTCCATGGCGGAGAAAGCCCAGTGCTCGACAACCAGGCCGTCCTCAAACCTGAAAATGTCGAAGAATACGTTTCGTCCCGATCGCTGCCCCTTGGCTTGGGTAAAGACGTAGGAGCCATCCTGGAATGCCCTTACCACGGTCACCTGCAATTGGTCACGCGGCGACTGATTGATGAACTGCGTCAGCCCTTCCACACCGTCGTCCGCGTAGGGATTGTGTTGCACAAACCGCTTGTGGTCGATGTGCTGCGTCGCAATACCCACCTCCCCGGCGCTGATGCTGGAAAACACGGTCAGAACCTTATCGATGTCGCTCGTTTCCATCGTGTCTCCTTCAAGCAGTCTATGAAAATCAGTTCTTTGTCATCGCCGCTTCCTTCTCGGCCGCGCGCGCAAGGCTTTCGACCCATTTCTGGTGATAGGCGTAGAGCGCGCCGGGATGCTTGC
>JBEKBA010000174.1:0-3795 GCA_050015635.1 Verrucomicrobiota bacterium | reverse complement strand
TATTCGGCGCGGCTGCGTCCGGGTTATCTGCTCAACCGCGAGTTGACGGACAACATGATTTTGTTGTTCAGCGAAAGCGTGCGCGGGATGCAGACGGTGAAAGGTTTTGCGGCGGAATCGCACCAGGTCCGGCGGTTTGAAGAAGCGAATAACGAAGTGTCCTCGCAGCAAAAAAAGATATTCTGGGATTTGTCAGTATTTACGCCAGGCACACAAATGCTGTCGCATTTGAGCCTCGTGATTTTGTTTGCCTGTGGCGGATGGTTGTACGTGCAGGGGCGGATTTCACTGGGCAGCGGCTTGGTGGTGTTCGCCGGATTGCTCCAGCAATTCACCGGGCAGGTGGCCAACATCTCGACGATTGCAAATTCAGTCCAGCAAAGTTTCGCGGCGGCGCGGCGCGTGTTTGAAGTCCTCGACACGCCGGTGGAAGTCCAAAGCCGCCCCAACGCCCTCAAACCGGCGCGGCTCACCGGGCGGATTACCTTTGAAAAAGTGACGTTCGGTTACGCGGCGGAGAAACCGGTGTTGACCGAAGTTTCGTTCGAGGCGAAACCGGGACGGGTGATTGGCATTTTCGGAATGACGGGCGCGGGCAAAAGCACGCTGCTCGGTTTGATTCCGCGATTTTATGACCCGCACGCGGGACGGATTCTGGCGGATGGACAGGATTTGCGGGAGCTGAACCTGGACGCATTCCGGCGGCAGATCGGGATTGTTTATCAGGAAAGTTTTTTGTTTTCAAACACCGTGGCGGCCAACATCGCGTTCGGCTATCCGCACGCCTCCATGGAACAAATCGAGCGCGCGGCGCAAATTGCATCGGCGCACGGGTTCATCACCGCGCTGCCGCATGGTTACGAAACGGTGCTGGGCGAATCGGGTGTGGACTTGTCGGGCGGACAACGTCAACGGCTCGCGCTGGCGCGCGCGTTGTTATTGCAACCCCCGATTCTCATTCTCGACGACCCCACGGCATCCGTGGATGCGCGAACGGAAAATGAAATCGTGTCTGCCTTGCGCGAGGCGATGATGGGACGGACAACTTTTGTCGTGTCCAGCCGGTTAAGTTTGTTGCGCCGCGCCGATTTAATTCTGGTTTTGGAGGATGGACGTTTGACGCAGTCCGGCACGCACGCGGAACTGGTGCATCGTCCGGGACCGTATCACGAAACCGCGCTTTTGCAGATCATGGATCTGGGTGAACCCGGAGAAAGTGTGGTGCTCAAATGAGCGCGCAACCAAAAAACAAATCGTCAGCCGGCAATGTCGCGAAGGGAGACCATTCGGCGCGGGAGGCGATTACTTATTACAATCCGATGGAAGAACGCGAAGCGGACAAGGCGCCGCTGCAACCGAAGCTCATCCGCCGGATTTTCCGTTACACAAACCCTTACGCCGCCAAACGAAACTGGCTTTTCGTTCTGACGTTCACCCGCGGTTTGCAATTGCCCGCGCTCGCGTGGTTGATTGGGCTAACGATCAAAGGGCCGATTTCTGAACGCCATTTGTCGGAAATTTATTGGTATGCGGCGGCGTATTTTGCTCTGGCGTTGTTCACAGTGGTCAATTTTCATTTTCGCCAGCGCTTCGCCCTTGAATTGGGCGAAGCCGTCGTTCACGACATGCGTTCGGATTTGTTTGCAAAATTGATGACCATGCCGATGTCGTTTTTCAATCAGACAAAATTCGGCCGCATCATCAGCCGCATGACTTCGGACATTGATAGCGTGCGCGCCGGGGTGCAGGACGTCGCCTTCGTGCTGGTGGTGCAGGGATTGCAGATGACCACTTCGGCGGTGTTGATGGCGTGGTATGATTGGAAACTTTTTTCCCTGATGGTTTTGCTCGCGCCGGCCATCTGGTTTGTGAACGAAAATTACCGGCACGAAATGACCCGGCGGTTGCGCCGGGTGCAGGAATCCTGGAGCCGCGTTGCCTCCACCCTCGCCGAATCCGTGAGCGGCATCCGCGTGACCCAGGCGTTTGTCCGGCATGATGTCAACGCCGGCTTCTTCCAGAAATTGATTGACGTGCATGGCGAAAATAACGTCGGCGTGGCCCAGGCGTCGGCGGTGTTCGTGCCCCTGTTGCAATTCAAAAGCCAGCTTTTCCTCGGGGCCATGGCCTTGCTCGGCGCTTTTGGCGCTCTGCGCTGGCACGGGTGGCTGCACATGGAGGTGGGTGATTTGGTGATGTTCTTTTTCCTCGCCAATTTGTTTTTCGATCCGGTTCAAGCCATTGGCAATCAATTGAATCAGGCGTTCATGGCCATGGCGGGCGCGGAACGGCTGTTTCGGATGCTGGATGAACAACCGGAATGGCACGACCCCGCCGATGCGAAGCCGTTGCCGCCCATCAAGGGACGCGTGGAATTTCAGGCCGTGCATTTTGAATATAAACCGGGACGACCCGTCCTCACGGACATTTCCCTCACGGTCGAGCCGGGACAATCCGTGGCGCTTGTGGGACACACCGGCGGCGGCAAGACGACGCTCGTGGGATTGCTCCAAAAATTTTATCTGCCCGCCGGCGGTCGCGTACTGGTGGATAACCTGGACTTGAACAAGGTTACCGGTGATTCGTTGCGGTCGCAAATGGGCTGCGTGCAGCAAAATAATTTCCTGTTCTCCGGTTCGGTGCTGGACAACATCTGGTTTGCCCGGCCGGAAGCGACGGAAGCCGAAGTGCGCGCGATTTTGAAAGCGCTGGACTGTCTCGACTTGCTCGATGCGCTGCCGCAAAAGCTGCACACGTCGGTGGCGGAGCGCGGCGAGGCCTTGTCGTTCGGTCAACGGCAACTGGTGTGTTTCGCGCGCGCGATGCTCGCCAACCCGCGAATCGTGGTCCTGGACGAGGCGACCAGCGCAATTGACTCTGTCACCGAAGCGCGATTGCAACGGGCGCTGGATATTTTGCTGCGGGGCCGCACCGCGTTCATCGTGGCCCACCGCTTGAGCACCATTCGTAAAGCCGATTTGGTTCTCGTGCTGGATCAGGGACGGATTGTCGAGCGCGGCACGCATGAAAGCCTGTTGCGCCAGGACGGCATTTACGCCCGCCTGCATCGCGAATTTGTCAGTGCCCGGCCGGAGTAGGGGAAAGGCGCGGGGTGACTTTGCTAGGGACGCCGCGCCCCGGCCGCCATAGCGGAAAGCGCGACGGCGACTGCGGCGTCCGTTGTGGCCGTCCTATTGCCGCGCCCTTGCAGCCTCGCTGCAGCGACCTTGCAACGCCCCAAATTCACCATTTAACCTGAATTTTTGGTAGTGGCTCAGTTTGAAATTAAGTGTTTTCACGGTAATTCGATAGTCCAGGTGTAGCCCCGAGATACCACATGATACCTTATCTTCTCGTGGCCAAGAACGACTCCTTGCTCAGAAACAACATCGAACTCCATCGGAGCTCCGTTGGCTTCGTCCACGATGAATGAGTAACGGTAGCCCTCCAACCCCATCGCGGATGTTTCTAGTACGCGAAAATGTGCGCCTCGTAAATCCAGCACTTTCCTTTGTTTGTCGTATGCCTTCAAGAATACGACTGGTATGGAATTCACAGGCGTGGAAACTGTAACGACGTAGCCATTTCCTGTGAGGATGCTCTTCGTAGGCAGGCCAATCATCCGCCCAAAGAGAGGCTTACCCTGCGAATCGTTTGACTCGGTTGATCGTTCTGTGACCTTCAACTTCGAGCTCTCGTCCACGACGACATGCTTGTAACGGAACAAGCCAAGGGAGAAAATACAAACACCAATCGAAATGATGACAATGCTCAAAACTGCAATAATCGATGAAC
>JBEKBA010000173.1:0-3826 GCA_050015635.1 Verrucomicrobiota bacterium | reverse complement strand
CTAGCACCGCCCGGTTGTAGAAAAAGTTTTTGTTAGTATTTGTAACAAAGAAAAATACTTCATTCCCAACACCCAAGACCGCAGGGCTGACAGGAGTAAGCATCGGCGGGGCGTAGTTGCAGTCTATTCCGAGATGCGCTGTTAAAGTCATTCGTATTATTAAACGAAGCCAATGTCGTGAGTATGCCATTCGTAGCAAGTCTAAAAAATGTTCCACTATAATACTTGCCTCCAAATCCAAAGCTACCATACAGGTTGCCATCATGCCCCAGAATCAAACCTGGTCTTGGTAGCGAACCAGTTGCAATGCCAAGCGAGAGGAGCGTTTTAACGTTGCCATCGGGTGTTATTCTGATAATCAACCCATCGCCACTTTTACCACCATCGCTTGTTATGCCATAAACATTCTCGTCAGGGCTTAAAGCCAAAACAGGATGACCCATTTCACCTGGAAAAGAAAAAAGATTGGTAAAAGACATGCCATCGGAACCAATTTTGAAAATTGCATGAGCGGTCGTGCCATAAAGGTTGTCGTTGTTGTCCTGCACTAATTCACCTTGTGGGAAAACGCCATTGGTGCCATCAAATGATAATAATGTCGTGAGTTTTCCACTCAGTGTAACTTTGAATACGGTGCCTTTTCCATAAACTCCGCCTTTCAGGGTTGTTCCGTATAAATTGCCGTCTTTGCCAATCGTCAATCCGGCCAAGGGGTTTGCCCCATTTGTTCCATCAAACGAAAAAAGTCTGGTGAATGGCAAAGATTTATCCAAAGTCAAAGTGGCTGCAAGCGTCCACTTGGTAGGGTCATTCTTACTTAATTCATAAGTGCTGCTGCTTGGATAATATCCATCTTTTTCTGCTACAAATGCCAGCAATTGGTTTGTGGCTGAATGTCCAGAGACAGTGAGAACTCCATTACTGTCAGTATGATATTCTCTGCCATTCAAGAAGGTGAATGCTTTCCAGGGCTCATCATTCTTTGGCACCATTACAGGAGCATATACCGTGGCATTGGCAACCGGCACCGGTTTACCCATTTCGTCAACCACGGTTAGAGTCGCTTTCCATTCAAGTTCCTGCGCTTCAACTCTGGCAGAAGCAAAAACGATGATGATTATGGCAATGGAATGAAAAAGCCATATGCTCGTTGGCAAATCAAAAACTTTAGCGAACGGATATTTTGACTGTTCTGGCTGAGTCATGCTGAATGATTTTATGCGTTTAGTTTGAATTGTTCGAGCAAATTTCAAGCGTGATTAAAACCCGATGACGAAATTTAGCGAAAATTGGTTGAGCGGAGCGTTGGCGGAGTTCGGTCGCGAGGGGTGTCCTGGCGCGGGGGCCGGGTGGATTTTGACGCGACGGATCGAAGCACACAAGCGGAACGGAGGCCAAGTTGACACGGAATCCTTATATGGCTCCTTCATCACCAGTTCAGGGTGTCTGGCGCGGCGAAAGTTGCTGGTGTTGCATCAGGCGCGGAGTCTGAATGATTTGCGCGTGCCGTATGGCAACCGCCTGGAAGCGTTGAAAGACGACCGCAAAGGCCAGCACAGCATCCGTATCAATGACCAGTGGCGCGTGTGCTTCCGCTGGCATGGCGAAGATGCGCTGGACGTGGAAATTGTGGACTATCACTGATTATGAAAACGAACAAACTTGCCCCGATTCATCCGGGCGAAATTCTCCGCCAGGAGTTTATGACACCGCATGGTCTTTCGCAAAACGCGCTGGCGCGGGTATATGGCCTCGGCAGCCCAACTGCCGCCGCGCTCTACACGGTAGCTCCCCGTTGCGGGTCCGATTGGATTGGTTCCTCCCAAATAAGGGCTGCCTGCCGCATACCAGGAGAGTGCTTGATTTAGCTCAAGCCTGCTCGAACAGGCGTTGGCCAATGAACCCGCCCTCCGCAACGCCGCCCGGACAGGCAAAGAGTCCACCGCCGGTATGCGTCACAAACTGGTTCATCATGTCAAATTTCGACATCTTGTCGAAGAGCTTGATGAACCCGGTTCGCGGATCACGCTGGTAGCACACGAAAAAAAGGCCGGCGTCAAACTCCATCTCCTGCCGCCACGGCGGCCAGCGTTCAGCAGTGAAATTTGCGCCGTCGTTGTAGGAGTAAGGCCGGCGCAGGATTTGCGCCCCGTCATTCTTCACGGCGGCGGCCAGGCGCACATGAGCGTTTTCGGGAATGATGGGATTACCGTCCCGGTCGGTTGCGTCATAGTCCGCCTTGTCGAACTCATTCGTTCCACCGAGCGGCGCGCCGGAGTATTTATGCCGGCCAACCGTTTGCTCCTGGAAGGCAAGATTCATGCGATCCCAATGTTCGAGCGCAATCCGAACGCGGCGGACAACGACATAGCTGCCGCCCTGCATCCAGTCCGGACCTTCGTCATTGACCCAGATGAACTTGTCCATCAATCCGGGATCGTTGATTGAGGGATTGTTTGTCCCGTCCTTGAAACCCATCAGGTTTCGCGGCGTTTCCCCGGCGCTGAAATTAGCGGAGAAGCCGGTCTGCACCCAGCGGATTTGCGCGACGTTGTAGGCCAAGCGCGCCAACTGGCGAACGGCATGAAACGCAACCTGCGGATCGTCCGCGCACGCCTGCACGGACAAATCGCCACCGGTGCGGGCAGCCATCAGTTGATCGCCGTTGAATTTGGGTAAATCTACCAGCGCCGCCGGTCGCCGCGCCGCAAGGCCATAGCGATCCTGTCCGTCCCTGGTGAACAATCCCGCGCCAAAACCGAAGGTGATCGTCAGCCGTGCCGGTGACAAACCCAATGTGTCACCGCTGTCAGATGCCGGAACAGAGACATCCGGTCCGAGTGGTTCCGCTGTCCGGCCACCAGCCATTCTGGCCGCAGCGGCAGTCCATGCCTGCAACATTTTAATTATGTCATCACGTCCGGTAGCAATGAGATCGAAAGTCGCAAAGCAGGTGTTTTGCTGCAGCGGGGTCAGGATTCCTCCCTGATGCCCGCCCCAAAATGGTTCAGCCGTGTTTGTTTGTGCCGGCTCATCGCCTTTATTCATCGCCGCGACGACAGCGGGCGCGGCTTTTGCGCTCAAGCCTGCCACCGCAGCAGCCATGAATCCGCAGGAGAGGAAACGGCGGCGGGACAAATGCAGTTTTTCTTCGTCGGATGGGTTCATCGGGTCGCCTCCATAATGGTGCTCACGTCATCTTCGACATAGTAAAATCCCTTGCCGTCCGGGGTCATGGCAATGCCGAACAAATCGCCGTTGCCGGGCGGAGATTGCGCCTGGTCGGCATCAATCCATTGGGCATAGAGTTGTTTGCCGGTGGCGGGGTCAATTTCTACCACCTGCCCCTTCAAGGCATTAATCACCAGCAGATGACCATTGGGAGCCATGACCAGCGCCAGTGGCCGGCGCAACAAGCCGCCCCTGGTCACGGTGCGCCCCGTCCCGGCGCTGGTCCTGCGCGTGGCCGCATCGGGGATAGCGACAATTTGATTGCCCAGCGCATCCGACACATAGAGCGTGCCATCCGGGTCGAGGACCAGACCGGTGGGACCAACCAGAAAGGCGTCCTTGTCGGCGCGTTGACCAAAGCCGTTGGCGATGACTGTCTGGCTGGTAATCTCCGGCGGTTTACCGTCGGGGATGGTAAGTTCAATCCGCAGGACGGTCGCCTTTTTCACAGTCACCGGATAGCCATCCGGATCGCGGACTTCGGGGCCGGGCACATCGAAACCGGCCATACTGACGAACAAGATGGCGTTGGTCCCATGATCAATCATTGCGATGTTGCCCCAGGGACCATTGATGTTTGTATTAGCCCAGGTGG
>JBEKBA010000172.1:0-3885 GCA_050015635.1 Verrucomicrobiota bacterium | reverse complement strand
AAAAAGTGGACGACGTGATGCAATGGCGCGATGCGGTGAAATTCCCAATTTCAAAAGCCCCGCTGGTGTTAGCTGCATAAGCGTGAAAGTTGAGGCCCGAACGCCATCGTTTGCCAGATTTATGCGATACTATATTAAATCTGCAAACAGATTCTCCGCGCCGCTGGCATAAAAGCGCTTGATGGCTGCGCCTTGCACGGCGACGATCATGAAATTATTTTCCGGTCATTGATTTCAACCGTGCGGCCTCCGTGTCCAGCCAGTCGGTCAATTCCTTGCGCTGGTTTTCAGTCAGCCGCGCGTCGGCGTGGATTTTGGTATATTTCGGGAGCGGCATTTCGCCGGAACCGATTTCGTCGCTCATGTCTTCCAGCCGTTTCGCGGCGCGCATTGGATTATCATTCGGCCAGTCGGATAGATTCAGATTCTCGCGGCCTTCCTTTACGTCGCTGGCGATCAACCAGGACATCAGCGCGATGTGCGAATACCACGGCCAGCGCGTTTCGCTGGAATGACAGTCGTAACACGCCGAGTGCAGCATCGCGGCGATTTGCGGCGGCGGTGGATTGCTCGCCATCAAATCGCTGACGACTGGCGGGCTTGTGCGTGCCGGATTCGTGAGCTGCAACAAAGCGAAGCCCGCGACAAGGGCGACGAAAAACCATTTCAATTTTCTTTTCAAAAGATTATTGGCCCGTTCATTTCAAAGACTGGACATACGCAACCAGCGCAGCAATCTCCGCCGGCTGAAGTTTTCCGGCAAACGCCGTCATTTCGCCCGCTTTGCCTTTGCGGATTCGGTTGGCAATCCAGTTGTCGGTCAAACCAAGATCGTGCAAGTCCGGCCCATCGTCACCGTGGGCGGTGGCACCATGACAATGCGCGCAGTTTTTTAGAAAAAGAGTGCGCCCGTTGATGGTGCCTGCATTTGCAGGCGCGACATTGGTTGTCACTTGGGATGCGTCCGTGCCGTGGACGTCTGTGTTGTTTGTTTGAGCGAAACAAGTCAACACGAACGCCACGAGCGCGATAGCGGTTAAAAACTTTGCAGTCATGCTTGCGGATCAGCTCAACGTTGTGTCCACCACGGCCAGCGAACTTTTGCCCTCGACGTAATTCACATCCGTGATGCCGAGATAATCGTTCAGTTTGCCGGGTTCCACTTTCATCGGACCGGGCTTCGGCGCCTTGCCGGGTTCGGGTTGCGGGAACGCCGTGGACATCGCCGTGTGGAACGTCATGCGGCCTTCCACTTTTTTCACCACTTGATGAATGTGGCCGTTGAGGACGGTGACCGAGCCAAAGCGTTTTAGATATGTCAACGCCTGCGCGCCATCATCCGTGCCCCAACCCCATGCGGGATAAACCATCCAGAGTGGAATATGCGCGAAGATGACGATGGGCGTCTCGCTGGAACGGTCTTGCAAATCGGCTTGCAGCCACGCCAACTGATCCTGACCAAGTGCGCCCAGACCGTTTTGCTGGATGTCCACGACATTCACGAGACCGATGAAATGAACGCCGTTATGATCGAAGCTATACCAGCCTGCGCCTTTGGTATTTTTCCCAAAGCGGTCAAGATAGGATTTGCCGTTGTCGCCGGTGACATCATGTTCGCCGGGCACATAAAGAACCTGCTGGGTTTTGATGGTCTTCATCAATTGGTCAACGGTGTCGAATTCATCCGCGCTGGCCAGATGGGTGAGATCGCCCGTGTGCAGGACAAAATCCGGTGCCACCGGCATCGCGTTGATGCGCGCAATCGCCTGCTTGAGCGTGCCAACCACGTCCTTGTTGATCGCTTCCTTGTTGAAGCCGATGTGCGAGTCGCTGATCTGGACAAAACTGAAACTGCTCTTTGACATCATGCTGTCCATTTCTGCCGCGCCCGCGCGACGGGGCAAAAGCATTGAACCGAGCGTGCCACCGGCGGCCGTCCAGAGCATTCCTGTTCCGGCCCAGGCCATACATGTCAAAAAGCCTCGGCGGTCAATGCCGTCGTTTTCAGTTTTTTGGTCAGAGTTGACGGCATCCGCCGTCAAACGAACTTCTAATTTGGTATTTTGTTTTTTGTTGTCGTTTTGCATAAGTTTTTAACTTGTTCAATCCTCCAGACCGCGCGCGAACAGGATTTATTCCCGGCAAATTAAAAATAATTTCGGGAACGAATTCCCCGGAAATCCAAGTCGCGCACTTGATGGTCTTCTTCATGTGACAAACATCCAGACCGCGCGCGTCTGGCAATTATTCCCGGAAAACAGAAAATCTTTCGGGAGGAAATTCCACGAAGGTCAGATTTTGGACGGATTGGGAGATTGCGAAACGGTTTGCGCGGGCTGCGACTGGCTGTTCGTCAAGAATTTCTGCGCCGGTTTTTCCTCCGCCGCGTTTTGGACTTCATCGGTCACCGCTTTGGTCGCCTTCTTGAATTCCCTTATGCCCTGGCCCAAACCTTTGGCCAGTTCAGGCAGCTTTTTGCCGCCAAAAAGAAGTAACGTGATGCCGAGAATCAAAATGATTTCTGTGCCACCAAGACTGAATATCGCCAACATTGGATTTAGTTTCATATTTTACGTTTATTGACTGTGTTTGGTTTGTTTGCTGTCCAGACCGCGCGCGAACTGGATTTATTCCCGGAAATAAAATTTCAAGTCCGTCGTTTGTGATTGTGGGTTTTGAAAAACCGGCTGAAGGCCAGATATGCGTGCCATAAACACCATCCCAAAATCCAGCAGGCAAAGGTGAGAATCGCCAGAACATAAAGAATGAGGAAAATCATAAAAATAATTTTTGGAATGAATTTCCGTGAAACTCACGCCGTGCATTGGATGTTTTTTTATGTGACAAACATCCAGACCACGACCGCGCGGCGATTATTCCCGGAAAACAAACAATCTTTTCGGGAATAAAATCGAGTCGAGAATGGTCTTGCTAATTGACGGCATGGACGAAAAATAGTTCCGTGGACGACCGCGAACGATTGAAAGCATTTGAGCAAACGGTGCTACCGCATCTGGACGCGGCCTACAATCTCGCGCGCTGGCTGGCCGGCAACGACCACGACGCGCAGGATGTGACACAGGAAGCCAGCTTGCGCGCGTTCAAGTTCTTTGGAAGTTTTCGCGGTGAAAATCCGCGCGCGTGGCTGCTCACAATTGTCCGCAACACGTTTTACAACTGGCTGCAAAAAAATCGCCCGTCGGAAATCGCCGGTGAACTGGATGACGAGGCGCTGATGGTCGAGGACGTTTCCGTGAATGCGGAAGCGATCAATTTGCGGATTGCCGACGCGCAAACCGTCCAGCGTGCCATTGGCGAATTGCCGGTTGAATTTAGAGAAATGATAATTTTACGCGAGATGGAAGGATTCAGTTACAAAGAAATCGCCGACCTGTCCGATGTCCCCATCGGCACGGTCATGTCGCGCCTCGCGCGCGCGCGAAAACTGTTGCAGAAAAGTCTCGCCGCTGAATTCAAGCTCGGAGGTAAAGCATGAACTGCCAGCAAGCCAAACCGCTCATTGATCCCTACGCCGACGGTGAACTGGACGCCGCCGGAATTCTGGAGCTGGAAAAACACATCCACGATTGCCCTGCGTGCGCGCTTGCGTGGAGCAACGCGCAAACTTTGAAAAAATCGCTGAACCAGGACGCACTATTCTTTACCGCGCCTGCGAAATTGCGCCGCGCCATCAAAACCGAATTGCGTTCGCAATTGAAAACCGAGTCGCGCTGGAATTTTTGGAATTGGAATTGGCTGACCACTGCGACCACCAGTTTTGCGACTGTCTGTCTGGCATTGCTCTTGACCATGACGCTGACCCGTCCTTCGGCGGAGCAACGGCTCACACAGGAAGTAGTTTCCAGCAACATCCGTTCATTGATG
>JBEKBA010000171.1:0-3972 GCA_050015635.1 Verrucomicrobiota bacterium | reverse complement strand
CCGACGTCATCGCTCCATTGTTTGATTTGCAAATTCATCCCGGTGGAAACTGGCTCACTGCATTTACGCCGCCGGGCGGCAGCTTCCAAATCCAGACCTGCACCAATCTTGCCGCGCCGGTTTGGACTGACGCCGCTTCGTTCAGCAATGCTTCCGCCATAACGCAATGGACCAACCCCGTCCCCGGATTCAGTCAGTTGTTTTATCGTGCCGTAACCAATTGACCACGGATACGCGCGCGGCCAGACACAAATTACAAGAAGCAATATGATGCTGCACCCCTTGCGGTGGGACAAGATACCAAGGCAGCGTGACGCTGCACCCGATTATATACGAATTTAGAGACGCGCGGCAGGAGCGTTGCATCCACCTTCGCCTGATGGCTACGGCGGGACAAGGGGTTGCTGCAGCGGGGCTGCTGTTAAACTTTTAAAGAGGTTTTCCGCAAGATGCGAAAAACTGCGGGCGATCCGCCTTCGCCGATAGCTCCGGCGAGACAATGGACGCCCGCGCTCCCTTGAAGCCGTTCCTTGCGGACGGGCAGCGTGACGCTGCACCCAATTATGGATATTCGAACAATCAGAGAGGAATCCACAAGTCTTTGATTTACAAAACAGTTTGTTTGAGAAAGAAAAACCAACTTCACTAAATGCTTCACAAAAGCCCGTTCAAACTCGTCCAGAATTGGCGGAACTTACGCAAGCGTGGCCAAAGCTGCTAGCAATTAATAAGACTGAGGATTTGAAGTTGTAATTTGATTGAGCACAGACTAGAATTACAAGGCATTATCAACCATCAACTAAAAGATTTTCCAATAAAACCTCTCATCGGCTTGCCGATAATACTGACGTTGCTCGCTGGACTGTATCAGGCCAATGCCCAAGTCGCATTTGCGCCTGCCACAAATTACGGTGTGGGAAGGTCTCCTGTGTCGGTGGTAGCAGCGGATGTGAACGGGGACGGCAAAGTGGATTTAATCTGCGCGAACTCTGTCAGCGACACGCTGGTTGTATTGACACACAACGGCACTGGCGTCTTTGGTTCCAATGCCACTTATGCCGTGGGTGGCGAGTGTGACTTCGTTGTGGCAGCGGATGTTAATGGGGATGGCAAGGTAGATCTGGTCTGTAATGTTAGAACAGAAGAATTTAATTCTCCAGGGACGCTTGCTGTGTTCACCAACAATGGCAGCGGTGTTTTTGTATTAGCCTCTTCGCCAGTCGTGGGCAATCTTCCATATTCTGTCACGGCGGCGGATATTTATGGTAATGGCCAACTGGCACTAGTCGTCGCAAACCCCAATGATTCCGGCACGGTGACGGTGTTAACGAATAGCGGCAACGGTATCTTCAGCTCCAATGCCACTTACGCCGTGGGCGGGCAGCCACAATGCGTTTTGGCGGCGGATGTCAACGACGATGGTTACGTGGATTTGATTACTGCGAATCTAGGTGGCACGCTGACAGTATTGACCAACAATGGCAATGGCGTGTTTGGCTCCAACGCCACTTACCCTGTGGGGAGAGGACCTTTATGTGTCACGGCAGCGGATGTCAACGGTGATGGTTACGTGGATTTGATCACTGCGAACGGTAGTGACAATACTCTTTCGGTATTGACAAACAATGGCAGCGGCGTGTTTGGCTCCAATGCTACTTACGCTGTGGGCGATGACCCTGCATGGGTCACGGCAGCGGATGTCAACGGGGACGGCAAGGTGGATTTAATCTGTGCAAACTGGAATGACAACACGCTTTCGGTTTTGACCAACAATGGCAGCGGCGGTTTCGTGCTCGCCGTCACCTGTGCTGTAGGCGAGAATCCTCGATCAGTTACGGCGGCGGATGTCAACGGGGATGGCATGGTGGATTTAATTTGCGCGAACCAACATGCCACTCCTGTGGGTAGCTATGGCACACTTTCGGTGTTGTTCAACCTGCCGACGCTGGCCATCAATAGTTCCAGCAACAGTGTGAACGTGTCGTGGCCGTCATGCTGGACGAATTGGACATTGGAACAGAATTCAGATTTGACGACTACCAACTGGTCTGCCAGCGGCGGTATAAACGACATATCGAACACGTTGAACACGTTAATAATAACGAACCCGCCGCCCGGAAATTTCTTTTTCCGCCTGACGTTTCCGTAAACGGCATTTGCTCGTTGAATCTACTGGGATAGGCAGAAGGACGGCGAAAAGCCAAATTCTGCGTGATTTGTAGCATTCGAACAATCGGAGACGAATCCGCAACCCGCCGATTTACAAGGCCTTTTATCGAATCTTGCGGTGGGCCAGGAGCATGATGTTTTTGATCAGGTTTTTCATTTGATTATGATGAAGCTCTTCAGAATTCGTAGTAAAATGGACGTTTTGTTCCAATAATTTGGCTCGAAAATTGCATCCAACTCCTCCGCAAATCCTCCGGAAAAAGCCGGCGGGTTTTGTTTTGCAAAAGGCAACCTTGTTAATTTGCGCATGAGCTGGTGGCAATATAAGAGTTCAACAGAAATGACTGCGGGAGAAACCTGCGGGGCACTGATCTTTCTGGTCATTACTTGCGCGGCGGCTCTTCTTTTGACGGTTTGCATGGAAGTTCACTTCGTCGGTGTTTTGATTGAGCAATGTCAGGCGCAATCTTTTCCGAAAACTGAAGGGCAGGTATTATCGGTTCGAATTGATTCACACCGGGGTTCCAAGGGAGGGGTCAGTTATCATCCAGCCATTTTATACAGGTATGAGGTCAATGGCCAGAGCTATGAAGGAGGACGATACCGTTATGACGGGTTTCCTGATGATTATTATTCGGTGAACGAGATCGTCACGGATCATCCCGCCGGTTCCAGGATTGAAGTGTATTACAACCCGGATAATCCGGCCGATTCAGTGCTGTCAACGGGGGTGGTTGCCTGGGACGTGCCGCTGCCATTTTTAATCTCGCCGTTTTTTTATCTGTTTCTGTTTTTAACGCTCAATACCTGGCGGGTGATAAATTGGCCGGGAAAAGTCCAACCGGTTGCGGGCGGGGTCAAGATCATGACGGAAATGCTGACGACACGCGTCCGGATGCCGCGTTATTTGCCGGGCAATGTGGGCTTGATCACGGCCGGCATTCTTACTTTCAGCGCCGGCATTGTAATTGCATTTTACTACGCGTCTTCAACGGTGCCCGCCGGTTTTTATGCCCTCCTCATCATCATTGCCGCCAGCGCTCTGGCATATTTCTGGCAGTATTGGAGGGTCGCCTCCGGCAGGCAGGATCTGGTGATTGATGAAGGCGCACGAACGCTGACATTGCCCCTGACCTGCGACCGGTCCGGGCGGCAACCGCTGCCATTTTCCGAGATCAAGGCGGTCACTTTGGAGGAAGTGGCTCACAAGGTAAAAAACGGAGTCATCTATACGTATGCGCCGACGTTGGAGTTGCGGGATGGTTCGTCGGAGCGGTTGACAGATATCGGCTCCATTTTATCCACTAGTTCATTAAATCAAAATCGAGCCGAGTCGTTTGCCGCCTGGTTGCGGGAAAAGCTTGGATTGGCGGCTTCAGAAATTTCATTTATGAATGCGGCGACATTGGTTGATTCGGATGACCGTCATTTTGCGGGGCAGTAAGCAGCGTGATGGTTCTTGCGGACGACTACCATTGCGTTTGGCCAGCAGGATGTTTTTGATGTTTATTATTTCACCGCACTGATGACTCCGCTTTGCTTTGGGATGGAAAAATAAAATGTTGCGCCGCCGTTCACCACTCCCTCCGCCCATGCCCGGCCGCCGTGCCGACGAATAATCCGCTGGACGTTCGCCAGGCCGATGCCTGTGCCCTCGAACTCGTCGTAACTGTGCAGGCGTTGGAACACGCCGAACAATTTGTGGGCGTAACGTGGATCGAAACCCGCGCCGTTGTCTCGAATGAAGATGACCGTCTCGCGGTCGTCACCGGGAACGCAACCGATTTCGATTTTGGCTTCGGC
>JBEKBA010000170.1:0-3983 GCA_050015635.1 Verrucomicrobiota bacterium | reverse complement strand
GATGAATTTGCAAATCAAACAATGGAGCGATGACGTCGGACTCAAGGATGGTGCCACCGGAGCCGACCACATCGAACCGGTTGTTAATAAACGCCGCACCATATAGATTTTGTCCACCGGTCACCCCGATGTTGCGGGAGGTCCAGTTTATGCCATCCGGCGAGGTCAACACCACCGCGCCATCTCCTGCCGCCAGATAATAACCGTTCCCGTAGCAAATGCTTTCAAGCGTCGCTGCCGTCCCGGAGTTTTGACTCGTCCAGTTTATGCCGTCTGCCGATATCAGAATGGTTCCACCGGAACCGACCGCTGCAAACCCCGCCGAACCGTAAGTCACCGACAAAAGATTTGTAAGTACGCCGGAATATTGAACCGTCCAGTTTATGCCGTCGGGCGACGTCAGCACCGTGCCCTCCTGACCGACGACTACAAATAGTCCGTTGGAATAAGTCGCTGCGTAAAGGGGCAGCGAAGAACCTGAATCCCGGCTGGTCCAGATTGTGCCGGTGGGCGAAGTCTGAATGGCTCCATCGTCGCCCACGGCTACCAGCAGGCCGCCGCCGGAAGTAATTCCGTAAAGATTGCTTGCCGTGCCGGAATTGCGTTGCGTCCACGAGATTCCATCGCTGGAAACATAAATTGTTCCGCCGCCGCCCACGCCGGTGAAACCGTTGCTGCCGGCGATGATGGCGGAAAGCGCAGGCGAATTACTGACGGTTGCATACGCCAGATCGTTCGTGGAGATCACAACGCCGTCCGCTTCGGCAACGACATACACACCGTTGCTGAAACAGATGCTTGTCAAATTGTTGGTGGGGCCGGTCGGCGGCGCCGGTGACTGTTGTTGATTTGTCCAGGTGAACCCGTCGGGGGAAGTAGACAATGCCGGCACGACTACAAAAGTTCCATTTCCATAAGCACCCGTCTCTCCCCCAATACCTTCGTAAATGTTCGTCCAAATTACGTCGTTAGTGAAAAACTGGAGAAATTCAGTGTATGATTGTCCTCCATATCCTAATGCAATTACATTCCCATTCCCAACCATAAAATTAAAGTAATCGAAGGGGTAAATCGAAGTATCAAAGTTTCCAACCAAATTCGTGGTCCAATTTATGCCGTTAGTCGAACTGAACATAAAAGCATCGTAAGACTCGGAGGTTGCCATCACAAAACTTCCAATCATAAACTTCCCGTAGGCATAAGTCACAATGCTGTTTTGCAATGTTGCTCCACCAAACGTTTCGCCTGGAGCGGTAAATGTCTGACTTGTCCAGGTCGAGCCGTTTGTCGAAGAGAAAACCTGATGTTTCCACTAACCGCCACAAACCCCGCGCTGTTGCCGGCCAATCCCTTTGCGCCGCTTATACCGGAAGCTGCCGGTGACCAGTTCGTCCCATCTGGCGAAGTGATGACCACACTACCGCCAGCCGCCACCCATTTTCCATTGCCATAGGCCGCGACATTGAGTGTGTTGGTCGTGCCCGAAGTCTCCAACGCCCAGCTTGTGCCGTTGGTTGAGGTTTCGACTGCGCCGCCATCACCCACCGCCAGAAACAACCCGTTGCCATAAGCAATGTCATTTAAAGTGTTCGTCGTTGCCGTCGCAATCTGCATCCAATTGGTTGCATTACTCGAAATGGAAACCACGCCGGAAGAGCCAACGGCAAAAAATTCTCCATTGGTAAAAACGATGCCGTTAAGTGTGGGTGGCAGCGGCTGGGGATTTCCATTAGGCAGGGGATTACGCCAGACCCAATTATCCAGCGCGTCGCCAAAGGCAATGCCGTTGAAGAATAAAATTCCCGCCATTGCAATCGCATGAATAAACCTTCGCGATTTCATTGGAAATTTGTGCTTGTCAGTTGCCCTAAACCGATGACTAAAAATCCTAAACCCGGCGGGCAGTGATTGCAAGTTGGAATTTGCGACATTCCCGCTTTGAGGCTTTGCCAGGCCAAAAAGCAGTGTTGTATCAATTTGAAGGTAATGGTGACCGTCCGCAAGGACAGTCATGCTGCTTCGTGTTTGTTTCCCCCATTTCCTAAACGCCATTCCCTATCCCCGCGCCGCCAGGGCATCCGTGTTAATCCGTGTCATTATTTTTATGTGATTAACCCGCTTAAAAGACATAAACGAAAGTGGCCTTGCGGGAATCCATCTCTCCATCCGTTCCGCCTTTCATTTTTTTGTGATTGATAAAATAGCTCTCAATATCGTGCGCGTCGGACAAAGAATCTGCCTTCCAAAGTGTCCACCCGGATATATTTTCTTTTTTTCCCCAATATGTCTTGCGTTCGTCTGGTGTGTGCGTAATGCCAATTCGCCATGCGCTGAAACCTGTGTTCGCAACCCGCTCCTCGGTTTCATTGATAATAATTAATTTGGTCATATCTGTATTGGGACTTGTCCGGAAGGTTACCCTAAATGGCTGCTCTGGCATCCGCGAAACCCAGATTGTAGGCGCACACGGGGCATTTGTGACGACCCGCGCCAGCCTCCGAATCAGGAAGCTCGGAGAGCATATTTGCCGGGGCGCGCAATCCAGCCCGGCATTTCTCGTAATGGTCAAAGGTCAGGACAGCGGATGTCTTGCCAAATTCATATCCTTGCTCGTAGGCGCAGACAACGCACTTGTGGCGTCCACCGCCTGCCGGGGAATCATGAAGATTATTCAGCACATTTACCGGCGCAGAGTTCCCGTGATTACAAGTTTCGGTTGTCATAAATAGCTGGTGACGTTGAACACACGATCACCCAGCCGCTCGCCGGCAACCAGCACCACCGCTTTGTATTGGCCGGCAACCTTGAATTTCGTTGGCGGCAGTGGGAAGGCAATTTCAGGAACCGAATTGCGTTCAACCTGTGAAGCCCCGCTGACATGGCCGGTTGCGGTCGAAATAATCTGGCCGCTCGCATCTTCAATGTTAATGGTCACAGGCAGCGATTCGATTTCCCCGCCGATATTGGTCACAAAAACCGTCGCAAAAAACGGTGGAGACGTGAACGGAACTTTGGACGGTTGGAAGTGTTGAAAAATGCCCGCCAAAGTGAGTTTGCCGGTCACCTGGTCACGAATCGCAGAGTCTGAAAAGATGATTGCGGGCGTTAATGTTGGTTCGCTGTTCATGCCGTATAATATTTTGCGGTTACAGGGCTTCAGCGCCCGTTGTTACGGTGTTTGTTCTCGCGAACAAACTTTAATCCGCGCCCGACGGTAAATTCCACTCTCCTGTGTTTCGCATCAGGAGAGGCATCTACAAATGGCCGGTTACCTTTTATTGCCGGCGGATTGCTTGGCGGCGACGGCCTCTTTTTTCTTCTGGTCGGCGCTGCTGGCCTTGGCCTGTTTCTGTGAGAATTTCTTCTGGTTTGACTTCGGGGATCTATCGCCCATAACTTTATTCTTTCTGCGGTTGACTCGCCTGCGGCATGTTATTTTCTCCGAAGGGACGCATAGTTTGCTTGCCGGGCTGGTCAAAGTAAATACAATATAAATGGCAGGGCCGCGTTCCGCCGTGTCAATGGTGTTTTGACCTCACCTCTCTGCGAAGTCGGTTACAATGGGATGCATAGCGGGCAAGGCTTTGGCACTCCGGCTCAATCCCACCGACTTTTTTTGATTCCGTTTGTAAAGACGGCTGGGAATGGACGGGCTGAAAAAGGTGTTCCCTTTGTGGACTTCCCGAATCGCAGTGCATACACTATCAGCGAAGGTTTGCTTAATCAGATAGCCCATCGCACCGGATTTGACCGCCTCTACGATATACGCCTCATCACTGTGCGCCGAAAGGATGAGCACTTTGGTGGCGGGGACGGCTTTGAGAAGCTGGCAGGTGGCTTGCAAACCATTCAGCAGCGGCATGGCAACGTCCATCAGAACTAATGCGGGACGAAGTTTTTTAACCATGTCAACCGCTTGACAGCCGTTTTTGGCCTCGCCCACCACTTCAAGATCATCTTCGAATTCCAGAATCTTTTTGAAT
>JBEKBA010000169.1:0-5405 GCA_050015635.1 Verrucomicrobiota bacterium | reverse complement strand
CGTCCTTCGGCGGAGCAACGGCTCACACAGGAAGTAGTTTCCAGCAACATCCGTTCATTGATGGCAGATCACATGCTCGACGTGGTGTCCACCGACCAGCACACCGTCAAGCCGTGGTTCAACGGCAAACTCGATTTCTCGCCGCCGGTCAAAGATTTGGCGGCGCAGGAATTTCCCCTCATCGGCGGCAGGCTTGATTACATCGGCGGACGCAGCGTA
Source organism: Verrucomicrobiota bacterium (assembly GCA_050015635.1). GTDB lineage: Bacteria > Verrucomicrobiota > Verrucomicrobiia > Limisphaerales > UBA11358 > UBA11358. The sequence goes on along the minus strand of JBEKBA010000169.1, from coordinate 5,186 downwards.
GCCGCGCTCATTTTTCATCGCAACAAACACGTCATTAATCTTTTTATCTGGCCGGTGAACGAAAAGGATTCCAAACCCGCTGCATCCGCGTCCATACAAGGTTACAATGTGATCCACTGGTCAGAAGCAGAAATGACTTTCTGGGCGGTTTCGGATTTGAACGAAAAAGAATTGCTGGAATTCGTTCAAGACTATGAAGCAGAGAGCATACTTAAGTAGCATTGAAATTTATTCCCAAGCCAGTCGCGTGAGCGAATTATTTTTTCAAAATGCCGGCGAACGCACTGCGATTTTGCCGGAGCAGAAATAACGCGAGCGCGGCGACGACGATGCCCAGCGGCAGGCCGGTCGAGTCGAGGAAGATGTCGAAGAACAGGATGTTCACGATGACCGGGCCAAGCAACGTCAGGCCGAGCGGAGTGAAACGTCCGCTCAACAGGATCAGACCGCCGCCGATCTCGAAGCATTTTGTAGCATAGAGATAATGGCTACTGAAGAGAATCCCCATGAATGTTCCCGCGTCGCCTTTCGGCATGGGCATGGGAATGAAGTTGAAGAATGCGTTCAACCCGAACACGACAAAGATGAGTCCGAGCAACGTGCGGGCAATGATGATGGCGATTTTCATAGTTTTATTTTTAAGCTGATTGCGGTTGGTTTTTGATTCAGACGGCGATGAAAACGTGTTCCTTCGGAAAACGCACTTTGGGTGTGGACGCATATTTGTCCGTCGGCAAACGATAACCGAGCGTGGTGATGACGGCGCTGGAATAGCCCTTTGCCTTCAGGCCGAGAATTTCATCGTATTGCGCGTGGTCAAAACCTTCCATCGGACAGGCGTCAATTCCCAGCAGCGCGGCGCTCGTCAGCAAATTGCCCAGCGCGATGAAAGTCTGATTGCGCGCCCAGGCGTTGCGCGCGGCTTCATCCTGACTTTGAACGATTCCGCCGACCAGCATTCCGCGCAGCGGAGCCAGGGCTTCGATGGGCGCGCCCTGAACTTCTGCGATGTGTCTTATGTGCGCATCCACGTCGGCTTCGCTGAAATTATTTTTCGCGGTGAACACGACCAGATGCGATGCGTCGGTGATTTGCGCCTGACCATAAGACGCCGGACGCAATTTCGCGCGAACGGCCGGATCGGTTACGACAACGAATTTCCACGGCTGCAAGCCGCCGCTCGACGGTGTTAACCGCAGCGCTTCTTCGAGCGTCGCCCAATCGGCGTCGCTGATTTTTTTCGCCGGGTCAAATTGCTTCGTAGCGTAACGCCAGTTCAATTGATTGATCAATATTTCCGGCTTGATGGCTGTGCTCATACTTTTCAGCGGTTGATTACCGGTTGTGGATGAGGGCAAGTTATGATGTAATTCATTGACCGATGTTTCCGATTTGATGGTTGTGCTCATATTTTTTCTTTTTGGTTTGGTTGGTTTATTTTTTCAGTTCAGGTCGAACAAAAGGACTTGTGAGGGCTTTACGCCGACGAGTTCAATCGCCGATTCATTGTCAATCGCGGCGGCATCGCCGCCGGAAAGCGTCTTGCCGTTCAATTTCACCTCGCCCTCGGCGATGTGAACCCACGCATGACGGCCTTTGGCAAGTGGCTGGGCGACTTTCTGCCCGGCGTCCAGTTTTGCGAACGACAAATCCGCGTCCTGATGGATCGCAATTGAACCATCGCGTCCACTCTTGCTGGCGACGAGATTCAATTTCCCCGTCGGTGCATTTGCGAAATTTTTTTCCGCGTAGCGTGGTTTGACGCCTTTCGTGTCCGGCTGAATCCAGATTTGCAACGCGCGCAGCGGTTCCGTTTTCGACGGATTAGATTCGCTGTGCTGCACGCCGGTGCCGGCGGCCATGTATTGAAATTCGCCCGCACGGATGACGCGGCCATTGCCCATCGAATCCTTGTGCTCGACGGCGCCACTCAAGATGTAGGAGATGATTTCCATGTCGTGGTGCGGGTGCGTGCCGAAGCCCACGCCCGGCATCACGAGGTCGTCGTTGATGACGCGCAGGCTGCGGTAGCCCATCCATTGCGGATCGTGGTAATCCGCGAAGCTGAAGGTGTGATAAGTGTCGAGCCAGCCGTGATTGGCGTGCCCCCGTTCGTTTGCTTTTCTAATTTTCATCATGGTGAAACAATGCGCGCGGTTCGCAGACTTGTGAAATACCATGTTTCTTGTCTGACAATGACTATTGGTTATACTCGCGGAAATGGAACTGCGTCATCTCCGTTACTTCGTCGCTGTCGCCGAGGAAGAAAATGTTTCACGCGCCGCGTTGAAACTCCATGTCTCGCAGCCGGGCATCAGCCGCCAAATTCACGACCTCGAAGACGAGCTTGGGTTTCAACTTTTTGAACGCAGCGCAAAATCCGTCAGGTTGACCAGAGCAGGAAAAGTTTTTTTGACCGAGGCGCGTATCGTTCTTCAACACGCAGACGATGCGGTGAAAAAAGCCCGTGCCGCCGCAGGCGGAACGAACGGCGAGATCAATGTGGGTTATGCGCCGTCGTTGACCATCCAGATTTTGCCGCAAGCATTGCGAAAATTTCAGGAAATATTTCCGAATGTGCGCGTCGCGCTGCACGATTTGTCCACGGAAGAAATGCTCGCACAGCTTGGTGAAAAGAAATTGCAAGTCGCGCTCACCGTCCGTCCACCAGCCAAATTGCTGCGCGGGCTGAACTTCGCGGAACTGGCGCGTTATGCTGCGTGCGTGGCCGTCGCGCCGAAACATCCGCTGGCGAAATCGAAATCAATTTCACTGGAGCAGATTTCCCGCGAACCGCTCATCGCTTACAGCCGGAAGGATTATCCCGAATACCACGAGATGCTCGAAAAACTTTTCGCGCCCGTCGGGCGCAAGCCGCGCATCGTCGGTGAACACGACGGCGTGAGCAGCATTGTCGCGGCGGTTGAAGCCGGACGCGGATTCGCTCTGGTTCCAAGCTGTGTTGCAAGCATGGTCGGGCCACGCTTAAAATTGCTTCCGTTGAAGCCCGCCTTGCCCGCCGTTCCCGTCGTCGCGATCTGGCGCAAGGAATCTGAAACCGAACTGGTGAAACATTTCATCGCGTCGGCGAGACAGGATTCCTAATTCGACCTCTGCAAAAATTATGGACGGTAAGACAAGATTGGCATTTTACCGCGTGCCCTGCCGTTTTGAAGAAATCGTCTTGGACGCCAAACTGTCGAAGAGGGAGCCACAGTGCCGTTACGCCTTGCGTGATAGAAAACCGCTCATCGCTAAAGGCAATGAACCAGTGACCTACAAACGGCTATAAAATTAGCTTTTGGCGGCGCGCAAAATCGGTGCGACGCGGGTGCCAATCAATTCAATGGCCTGCATGAGCTTTGCATGAGGCAATGAAGCGGCATCCATCTGGAAGCTGATCCGGGAAATGCCGCCCAAAGCCTCGCTATGTGCGAGAATTTTCTCAGCCACTTCTTCGGGATTGCCGACCATCAGCGCACCATGCGGACCAAGCAGGGCATTGAAATGTGCGCGAGAGACCGGCGGCCAGCCGCGTTCTTTGCCAACCTCGGTGAACGCTTTTGCGTAGCCAGGGAAAAAATCATCAGCCGCCTGTTGAGTCTCGGGTGCATGTCCCGCGCGCCGTCCATATTCCCGATAGATGTCAACGAGCGGACGGAACCGCCGCGTCTCACCGCCGATGATGGCAACCATCAACGGAAGACCCAACATCCCGGCGCGAGCAAACGATTCCGGTGTCCCACCCACCCCAAGCCAAATCGGAAAAGGATTTTGAAATGGTCTTGGATACACACCTTGACCTGTGAGCGGTGCGCGATGTTTTCCAGACCAGTGAACCAGTTCGTTTTCACGGATGTTGAGCAGCAAATCGAGTTTCTCTGAAAACAACGAATCATAGTCATCGAGTTTCAGACCAAACAGCGGGAAAGACTCAATGAACGAGCCGCGTCCGACAACCATCTCCGCACGACCTTGTGAAAGCAAATCCAGCGTGGCGAATTGTTGGAACACGCGCACCGGGTCGGCTGCGCTCAAGACCGTCACGGCACTGGTGAGCCGGATACGATTCGTTCTGGCGGCGGCAGCGGCGAGAATGACCGGCGGAGCGGAGTCGAGAAATTCCCGGCGATGATGTTCGCCGATGCCGAAAACGTCCAGACCAACTTGTTCGGCGTGTTCAATCCGGTCAACCAGATGGCGCAGTGCATCCGAAGCGTTACCCGCGAGGTCAGCCGCAACATTCGTGAATGCAGTTGCGAAGCTGTCAATGCCAACTTGCATCTTCTGGGATGAATCATTTGCCATTTTTGAATTCATCATTTTAATGAGGTGTCATTGCCATTACCAAAAACCTCTGCCAAATACATAATTTCTTTTTGTGTTGCGACATAGCGTTCAGTTTCAATGTTGGCGATGGAGTCGCATGTCATAAAACAACCCAGCAATTGCATTTTGGCAGCGAGCTGTTCCCGCGTCCAATTTTTGCGCCGTCGAAACTCGATTACGTTTCGCCCAATAAAACTTCCGTTGCGGAGCGTGTCCATTAAATGATTCAAAGTTGTGGATCACGCGCTTTAGCTTTAACGGTTGGTTTAGTGCTTCAGTTCGCCAGAGTTTAGAAGCTGCAATTCCCACGCGAGGCTGGTGCCGGTCGAACCCCCGTGCGCCAATACGATCTCGGCCACGGCACCGACCGTCGCTTCGCGGGCCCAGTCACGTTGCCACTCGCTCAACACACCCATCCATGTCACGGGCACAGCGCCCGCCTGGACAAGGCGCTGAATCGCGCGGTCGTGAGCTTCTACGCTTACACCTCCAGATGCGTCCGTGACGACAAAGACATCGTAGCCGTCGCCCATCGCGTGGATCGCTGGATATGCGAGGCAAATCTCCGTCCACAGCGCAGCGAAGATGATTTTCTTGCGGCCAGTCTTCTTTACGAGATCGACCACGCGTGAATCCTCCCATGTATTCAGTGTCGTGCGATCAATCGGCACTTGATCGGGGAACACAGCTTGAAGCGCCTGCGGAAGGTGGCCACCGCGAGCACTGACCACGGTGGTGAGGATCGTCGGCACCTTGAACGCCTTCGCCGCCTTCGCCAAGCCGATGGTGTTGTTGAGAATCATCGTCGGATCCATGTTTCGCGTGTTGGCGAACTGAAACGCTTGGTGATCGATCAA
>JBEKBA010000168.1:0-4097 GCA_050015635.1 Verrucomicrobiota bacterium | reverse complement strand
GCCAGGCAAACCCGTAACTTTTCATGGAGCAACCGTTCCCGCAAGTTGAATGCGATAGCCGTCGGAATGCTCGCGCCGCTGTTGTTGCCGAAATGTTCCACCACATTGTTCGGCATCTTGGCGTGGGAAATTTTCATTTTGTCCGCCAGTTTCTCCAGCATGAAGCGGTTCGGCTGGTGACAGAAAAAATAATCCACCGCATCCATGGAAACTCCAGCCCTCGCCAGCAGACTCTCAATCAGCGGCGGCACCTCCACCTGCACAAAATTGAAGATAGCCGCGCCATCCATAAAAAGATGATCCTTGGCCCTAAGATTGTTGTCACCCACTTCTTCCAATCTTGCGGTCTCCGTTGTGGACGGTATGCGGAGTCCGCCCGCTGGAATAATCAGTGCTTCGGCGCGCGCGCCGTCCATCTTGAGGTTGGCGTGGATGACCGAATCTTCGGCGTCGCGTTCCAACACAGCAATTGACGCCCCGTCGCCGATGAGTGGATAAATGTTCCGATCTTTAGGGGACGCCTTGCGACTGAGCACGTCGGCGTTGATGAGTACCACTTTGTGAACATGATCCTGTTCCAGCAGCAGAAACGCCTGAATCAACCCAATCACGAAACCCGCACAGCCTTGGCAGATGTCCAGACAGAACACCTCCTGTTTTAAACCGAGACGGCCCTGAATGATATTGCTCGTTGGCGGCATGAAATGATCCGGCGTTTGCGTGACCAGGAATAACGCGTCAATCTCATCACGGTTCAGCAAACCTAGATCAAAAAGGTGCTGCAGGCCAAAAGCCGCTAGGTCGGAGACGCACATACCCGGTTCGACCAAGCGGCGCTTGTCATACCCCATCACATCTTTGAGCTTGAGAGAACGCGCTTCCGGGAAATTAAAATTCTTCATCTCTTCAACAAAGGAACGTTCATTGGCAGGCACAATGGTCAGAAGACCCGAAATGCGTTTATGATTGAAGGTAAAGTTCACAGCTGAACCCCGCTTTTGCGCAGCAGTGCTTCGATCGTTTGCAGGTTCTTGAAATTGTCCGGCACAATATCCACACCTTGGATGGAAATGCCGTAAGTCTTGTCCAACGTCGAAACAAGAGTGACTATGTCGAACGAATCAAGCATACCATCTTCAATGAAATCGCCGGAAGCGGTAAAATCAAACTCCGGACGGATTTCTTTCAGAATTTGGATGGGAGATTTCATATGCGAATCATTTTATTCACAAGAATGTGGTCGACCAGTCCATCGGGCTTATAACTGTAGTGGCAGTATTTCTGGATCGCATTGTCATTGTTGGCGTTCACCCATAGCGTGAAACGCCGGACAGAGTTTTGAGTTTCAAAATAATGTCGTATCAGCGCGGAACCAACTTTTAGTGCGCGGAATTTTTCCGCCACGGCCCAAAAGCGGACGACGGAAGCAAACCCCTGCGTTTCAAAAAAAAGCAGCCCGGCCAATTCGCCATTGTGATTGGAGACCAGTATCTGGTGGCTCTCAATAGCCGATTCAATTTCGTAAAGCATCGGAAGCTGTTCCCCATAACGGTCAAATGAGTTTTCAATCAACTTCATCACTGCGCGGCAATCCGATTTTTCTGCGAAAACGATTTGCGATCTGCCGGTGGTGGATCCAGGTCGGCCCATCCTCGCCATGCGTTGAAGCTGCGCGTATTGCCGAAAGCCGGCTTGTGTGAACACGGGCAATAAATCGTTCAATGTGGATTCATTCCCAACGAGATCGGTTACGACACACTCGGTTTCCAAGCCGGACAATGCAGCGATTCTCCGTTGCAGCATTGCCGCATCTGCAGCGCAAAAGTAGCAATGCCAGAAATCACGGTCTTTTCTAAAAAAAAGTGCCACGCCGTTGAGCAATTCACCGAACAACTCGCCGTGACCAATCCAGCTCTGTAATTTTGATTCAACCGGAAAAAAATTTGTACAAAAAGCAGTCGCTCCCGTCTTCGCTTTTTGAAGAGCGTCAAAAACCTGGTCCGGCGTCTGAATCGGACTCATTACGTCAATTCGCGCTGGCAACCAGTTTTGCCCGGTCAATTTTGCCATTCGGATTGCGCGGCATGAGTTCCATCCTGTTGAACACGGTCGGCAGCATATATTTCGGTAACACGGTCAACAGCCGTTCGCGGATAAACGCAGGCGGTAGTTCTTTGTCACACTCGTAAAAGAGCGCGATCTCTTTTTTTTCCTGATTATAGACCACGCAAGAGTTGCGGATTCCATCCACTTGAAGTACCGCGTGTTCGATGTCGCCAAGTTCGATGCGGTAGCCGAGATGTTTGATTTGAAAATCTTTCCGGCCAAGAAACATGAGCTCGCCGCGGCCGTTCCAATGGCCGATGTCACCCGTGCGGTAAATCAATTCGGGGTAATGTGGATTGATCGGATTCTGCACAAAGCCTTTCGCCGTCCGCTCTGGATTGTTCCAATAGCCCAATGCCAGAGAACTGCCACGCACACAAATCTCGCCCTGCTCGCCCGTTTTCGCGAGCTGGTTCTGTTCGTTGAGAATCAGGATGTCCGTATTGCGCATCGGAAAACCAACCGGCAGTTTTTCATCATCGGTAAGCTCGCGATCCACAATAAAGTAGGTGCAAGCAACCGCGATTTCAATTGGGCCGTAAAGATTTATAAACATCGCGCCGGGCAAATGTCGCCGCCAGTAATTCAGGTGTTTGGTGGGAAAAACTTCGCCAATAAAAAGTACTTTTTTGAGGCGGTCGAGTTTTATTTTCACCAGCAAATCCTGGTTGGCGATGTTGACCATGATGGTCGGCACCCAGAAAATAAAATTAATGGGTTGCGCGGCGATGAATTCGACAAGCTTGATCGGAAACGCGGTCAGGTGATCGGGCACGACGATCCAAGTCGCGCCTTTGGCCAGCATAAGACAGAATTCCAGTGTGTAAGCATCGAAGTAAATTGGCGCGAGACTGCCCATCACTTCGCTGCCGTCCAGATTAAGCTGCTCGAACGCCCAGTCCGCAAAATCAATCGTGTTGCGGTGGTTCAAACCCACGCCTTTGGGAACGCCGGTTGAACCGGACGTGTGAATGATGCAGTAAGGATCAGTGTCAATGATTGAATCTAATCGCTTCAGCAGAACGAAGTTGTCGTAAAGCGTCTCGTCCACCATCACCTGCTCGATGAGTAAGAGTTTTTCTTCAGCCACGCCCATGGCCATCAGCGCATCTGTATATGATGCCGAGGTAATAATGACAGCAGGATTCAGATTATCCAACATGCCCTTAAGCCGTTGTGCTGGAGACTTAATATCGAGATTTGCGTAGGCATTGCCACTGTAAAGGATGCCAAGGTCGGCAACAATGTTCTGCGCGCTTTTCGGCAGAAACACGGGCACAGGGCGTCTGATCAGGTCTCTGCCCTTGAATAGCAACGCAGCGCAGTTTTTGGCAAACCGCTCGATTTGGGCAAAGGTGTATTCACCGCTCTGGTCTTTAACCGCAACCTTTTCTTTGCACTTAAGCAAAGTACCCTTCTCAAAATACTCGATGACGTTTATTTGCATGGTTAAATTCCACAGTGGTGAAATCCCCGGCAAAACTTTCCCTGACAAGTGATGGGGTGCTTCGGCAAATTATTTCACTGCACGATGAGGACCCGGTAAAATTGTTGGGTCACATTGCTAACAGCACTAGTCGCTGAAGCCGTCTGGCTGGTGGCTGTCACGTCCGGCGTCACATTGTTCCAACTCGGGAAAGTTAGATTTGTTTTGTATTGCAACTGGTAGGTGTGACCCGCCACCGTACTCCAAACGAGCGTGGCAACTCCGTTGGTCAAGGAGATGGACTGAATGACCGGCGCGGGCAAATTTGAGTATTGCACCAGCATTACCCGATAGAAATGCTGCGGCGAGTTGCCAAGCGCATTGGTCATGCTGGTCGTCTGGTTGGTCGCCATGACATCTGGTGTGACGTTATTCCAATTCGTGCTACTCAGACTATTTATGTATTGCAATCGGTAGAAATTGTTGGGAATCGATGTCCAGGTCACCAAAGCGATTCCGTTAGAAATCACAATTGAAACGATGCGAAAATTATTGGACGTCACAT
>JBEKBA010000167.1:0-4106 GCA_050015635.1 Verrucomicrobiota bacterium | reverse complement strand
ACAGGAGCCGGTATTTACTTGGAGAAAGGAGCAGATTCTCTATTTGAATCGGACGATTCCACGGATTCACCGGTTTCGTTCACCGGATATCTCGAACCAAGTTTTTATCTATTTGGTGCGGAGTGTCAAACAGATATCAGCAACTTTGATGTTGGCGGTCCCTCATACTTTGTGAATGGTTCATTTAGCGCTGCTGCGAGTTACAACATCCAACTCCAATTGAATTCTTCCCCATAAAGGATATGCGTCCTACAATTTCGTTTCGCATCCAGTCGCGATAAAACAAATCACACCAGCTTCTTCGCAATGTGCTCGTCGAGGATTTCCTGCACGGTCAAGCCGGAAGCCGAATGGGTTTTCTCTCCCGTTGAACCCATTGTGTCCGAAGCCTTGTGGAAAGAGTGCAACGATGCCATGGACGCGCGGAAGGCAAACAGGCCGCTTGGCCCGAAGCCCGTCCATTTGTTCGCCGGACTTCTTTACTGCGGTTGCGGCCAAAGAATGTATGTATTTTCCCGCTCCCCCAAATATGTCTGCCCGAAGTGCCGGAACAAAATCACCGTTGAAGATATTGACGGAGTTTCCTTTGCATTGGCTTGGCCGCTGGGAACGGGATCGCTCTCTACTCTTTGAAGCTCAATGGAAAATATTGTCGAGTGTGCTGCCATGCATCAGGCGAAAAAATAAGTTTTCTAAAAGTAAAATTTGAAAAGCACCGATAACATCCGTCCTTGCGGCACATCGTAATAAAGGTTCAACGGATTGAGATGATAACCTTGGTCGGTGATGTTCAGCAAACCGAGTTGGATTTCGGCTTCGCGATGATAAAAGCGATAGCCAGCGTAAGCATTGAATTGCCAGAAATCGCTGCTTGGGAGTGTGGGGGAATAGCCTTCATTGGATTGCTGCCTCCAATTTGCTTCGAGTCGGCTGAAAAAGCCAGATGAATGATTGAAGTTCGCGGAAAGAGTCAACTCTTGCAAGGTGCCTTCGTTATTTTGATTAATGACGTTCACGCCGGAAAAAGTCGGCGTGATGCCAATGGATTGCTCGTTCAACTCGGCATCGCTGAGTTTGTAACGCGCGCCGAATGACAAATCCTCTCCTACAAGTTGATTCAGTGCGGCTGTCAGCGAACGTTCGCGGAAATCAAGTGACTCGGGTGTGTTATTTATAGAATCAGGAATAGGAAAGATTGTAGAATTAGTCAGGATGCCAACGGTGCGTGTGGCATCGGAAGTCAGGATGTCTCCCTCGATAGTGAGATAGGTGCCGGTTTTTTTGAACGCTTGATCAAAAGCGACGCCCCATGTTTCAAATCGGGTGCCGGGAACCAGACCGACGACCGATTCAGGAATCATGCTGCGAAATGCCTGATTGAAACCCGCGACTTCCGTCGGCTCCAGCCGCACACTTTGGTCGAAAAACACACCGCCAAGCGAGCGTGTGTAGGCACCGCGCAAATGGGTGTCTGGAAACGGCGACCAGACAAGTCCAACTTTTGGCGAAAGCTGATGAGCATCGGTTTCGTCGCTTGTAATCGGAGAAGTATCAATATCCCGTGGGTAGCGGAGTTGATCATAGCTTACACCTCCAACCAGCAGCAGCCAGTCAAACGGCTGTATTTGATCGTAAGCATAAGTGCTGATTCGCTGTAAATCAGTGTCGATGTTCTGATCCGAAACCAAAGTTGGGAAGTTGTTTGGATTATTGAGGACTGAAGTTGTATCCGCCCAGCCGATTTGATATCGCGCGCCGATGATGAAAGTTTGATCGTAACCCTGCCAGATTTGTTGAAGTTCGGCGGAATAAGCATCCAATTTTCGTGTGTAATTAACCGAGAGAAAATATGGTGTGACACTGACCGGCTGGTTCAAAAACGTGCTGTAGTTATCAAACAAAACCTCCGCGTTCGGGTCAGAATAGGAAAGTGTGTCATCCAACCGACCACCTAAAAATAATGTATGTGAATTCGGGCTCCATTCATGATTATAGCCGATGAAAAAGTTTGGTGTTTCAGTTTCTGTGCCACGAAACGTCGTGCTCGGAGCAGGAGCACCAGGGATTGAGCTGTCCCAGTTGTAATATTGCGCCACGTCGCCGAACTCGCTGTAGTAAGTTTGTGCTTCGAGCATCAAGCTGTCTTGCGGCGTTAATTGGTCCTTAGCTTTGATGTAATAGGTCGTTTGTTGAAAATCGTCATTCGGACGATAGCCATTTTGCGAGCGGTATTCGGCATCAAAGGCGTAACCGAAGTTTCCACTGTTGCCATATTGTGATGCTTCCTCATGCCAGTCGCCAGTGCTGTCATATTCCGTGCTCGAACTTAATCCGAGATGGTCACCCTCAAACAACCTCGAATATTCCTGTTGTGAAATATATTGCGAAAGATTGTCCGCGCCTACGGGCGCGAGCAGTTCTGACACAAGTAATTCACTCAGCCAGGGTGTTTCGTAGCGCAGATTTATTTGGTTCGGATCGCGCAAAGCGTCGTAACTGTTTGCAAGGAATTGGTGTGCGGAATAATTGGCGTAATCATAATCGACTGCGCGCGACGCTTCGTTCACGCCATAATCGTTCATTCCTTCGTCCTGATAAATTTTTGCAAGATTCGCGCTGCGAACCGCCCGATCTTTATCGAGGAGGAGTTTTGAGCGAAAGAGGCTGCGATTGTCGTTGAGAGATTGAGATTTTTGAAGGTCTTCAATAGCCGGGTTGATTTTATTTTGTTGTTGTTCAAGCAGCGCAAGATAAAGCCACGATGTCGGATCGTTCGGGTCGAGTTTCTGAGCGAGCTTCAATTCTTTCTCCGCCCGCTTATCGTCATATTGATTGGCAAACGCCTTGCCCAAATAACTTCTCAACAAAGAACGGTTCGGCTCCAGTGCCGCCGCGATTTGCAAATCTTTTAAACCGCCATTCGCGTCCCCCTGATGAATGCGAACCAAGCCGCGCCCCAGCCACGCGTTGCCCAGCGAACCGTCCACCGCAATGGCATCTTCAAAGAATTGCTGTGCAGCTTTGCTCTTGTTCTGTGCCGCCAGCAAAAACCCTTTCAATGCCAGCGCCTGCGCGTTGCGTGGCGAAAGTTGCAGCCCCTTTTCCAGCGCGTCCAGCGCTGCAGCTGTGTGCCCAAAACTAAATTCCAATTCCGCCAGCCGTTCCCACGCAAAACCAAAGCCGGGTGATTTTTCAACAGCTTTGCGTGTGACAGCCAGCACCGCTTCCAGTTGCGATTGCGACTGCAAATAATACGAGTTGGCCAGCAATTCTGAAGCCGTCGGCGGCAGGGCGAAAAACGCGACCGCGTTGGTTTGGAATTTCACGGCGGCGATGAGTTCATGCAGCGCATTGGCCAACGGCGATTGAATAGATCCGAGTTGAGATTCAGCTTGTTCCACTTGACCGACGGACAAAAGCAGTTCGGCAAAGTAAATTTTTTCTGAATCGGAAACTGCCACGCGATTGGTCGGATAATCCGCCAGCGCAGCCAGCAAATCGCCGGAACGATAATCTGCAAGTGAAGTGGCCAGAACTTGTGTGTTCGTGAGATTCAGTTCATCTAAGTCCAGCACTGCGGGATAATAGAGACACCATTGGATGATGTTGACGGCGTTGATGACGGCGGTTTTTCTGGGCGCTTGTCCCGGTTCAACAATACCTTGCTCGCCAGAAGCGAGATTAACTCCGCCTTTTTGGTTGTTCAGTGCTACCTGACCGTCAATCAGGGTCACGACGGTTTTGCCGTCGTCGGCGACGGCCAAATTGAATTCTGTCCCGCGAATGGCGCCGGAAGCAAGTGGTGTCCGAAATTCCATTTCAGTGGGACGTTCGCGGCTGAAGAAATAAGCCGCGCCCTTTTCCAAATCCAATAAAGATTGTTTGCCCGGCTCGGAGGGCGGCTGGATTTGCAGCGTGGTCAGTTCGTTGACGCGCAGAACCGTTAGGTTGGACAAACGCACAGTGGCGCGGCTGCGCAGTCCGGTGCGCAACCGTTCGCCGACGTGGAGCAGTTGGTTGGTGTGCGCGGGTAGCCAGTTCATGGAACCTTCCTGCGCGGCTTCAACTTTACCTTCGGCGGTTAGCAGGATGGATTCAGTGGGCGC
>JBEKBA010000166.1:0-4251 GCA_050015635.1 Verrucomicrobiota bacterium | reverse complement strand
CCGGCGCGGAACTGGAAAATCTCGTCGAGGATCTGCGCCGCTGCGCGATGCCCTACACCTGTCCGCACGGTCGCCCGACGCTGATTGAAATGAATTACCGCGAACTGGAGAAAAAATTTGGACGGACCCAATAAATTTTGTCATGAAGAAATTTCCGTCAGAAATTTCCGAACAACTAAAATCTTACGTTTATCTCTACTCCGATCCTCGCAATGGCAACCGTTTTATGTTGGCAAAGGTGTTGGCGACCGAGTTTTTCAGCCATGAGCTGCTCGGATTTCGATTTCGCGGGTTGAAAAACCCGGATTAGCATGGATTAAAACTTTGATTTGGGTAATCGGTAAAAATTGGTAAAATCCGTGTCAAAGCAAAAAATTTCTTCGTGTTCATCCGTTCCATTTGTGGTTAAATTTCCGCGCCCATGAACGAGTGGAACATCCAGTCCCGCGCGCCCGTCTGCGAGGCGTGCAGCCAGCCGTTTGCCGATCAACAGCCGTATCATACGCTGCTCTTCGACGAGCGGTTGGAACATTTGTGCCGTTCGGATATTTGCGAAAAGTGCTGGCAAAACCAGTTCAGCGACGGCGCGCGAGAGCGCAAAGGGTTTATTTCGCATTGGCAGGGAGTTTACGAAGCGCCAACGCCGCCAGTTGATGCGATTCACAAGGACACCGCCGAGACGTTGCTGCGCAAACTCATCGAACAAAATGATCTGCGTTATGCGCCCGCCGCGTTCATTCTCGCCGTGATGCTCGAACGCAAACGCATCCTCAAGGTGAAGGAACAAATCGTCCGCGATGGCCAGCGCGTATTCATTTACGAACAGCCGAAAACCGGCGACATGTTCACCATCGCCGATCCGAATTTGCGCCTGGATCAACTCGAAGAAGTCCAGCGCGACGTGGCCGCGTTGCTCGAAGGTGGCTTGAATCCGCCTGCGCCAGCGCATGAAATTCCGACTCAAACACCGGAACAAATTCCTCCTGAAAACGAAACTGCGCCTGCAAATTAAATTCCGTGTCCGAACTCGCTGAACTTCAAACCCGCCTCGGTTATAAATTCCGCGACGAAAATCTGCTGTGCCTCGCGTTTACACATCCGTCCGTCGCGCATGAAAGTGGCGTGGCAACGGCACACAATCAGCGGCTGGAATTTCTCGGCGACGCGGTGCTGCAACTCGTCCTCACGCAAAAGCTGTACGAACAATTTCCCGCGTTCGATGAAGGGCCGCTGACGAAGGCGCGCGCCAAACTTGTTAATCGCAGAACGCTGGCCGAGCACGCCCGCGCGCTCGGCATCGGCGCGCATTTGATTTTGAGTCGCGGTGAGGAAACGAGCGGCGGGCGCGAACGCGCGTCAGCTTTGGCGGATGCGTTTGAGGCGTTGCTTGGCGCGATTTTTTTGGACGGTGGTTTTGATGCGGCGCGTGAATTTATTCTGCGCGAGTTTGATGCCGATTTCAGCACGTTGAACGAATCGGCGGGAATTGAAAACCCGAAGGGTGAATTACAGGAACTGTTGCAGTCGCGTTCGCCGCGCGCGCCGGAATATCAAACCATTTCGGCCACCGGACCGGATCACGACCGCGTGTTTGAATGCACCGTGCAGCACGAAGGCGTCGAACTGGCGCGCGGACGCGGCAAAAGCAAAAAAGCCGCCGAGAGCGACGCGGCTCTGGCAGCGTTGAAAAATTTGCGGGAACTCACACCCGGTTCTTGAGCAGGTCGCGGATTTCGGTGAGGAGTTTTTCTTGCGCGGTCGGTTCGGGCGGCAGCGTAGGTTTCTCTTCTTCATGGCGTTTGAGCGCGTTCATGCCTTTCACCAGCAGAAAAATGCAAAAAGCTATAATGAGAAAGTTAAACGTGACGGTGACGAAATCGCCCCACGCGAGCACCGGCCCGGCCTTTAGCGCAGCGTCCAGCGGCAAATGCCCACCGGGGGTTGTCGGAGACGCCGCGTAAGCTTCCTGCGCCTGTCGGACTTTCTCGGACAACGGAAAATAAAGGTTGGTGAAATCAATGTTGCCGACAATGCCGGCGATGGGCGGCATGATAATGTCCGAAACCAGCGCGGTGACAATTTTTCCAAACGCCGCGCCGACGATGACACCGACGGCGAGGTCGGCGACATTGCCGCGTAGCGCAAACTCTCTGAACTCTTCCAAGATGGGTATTTTCACGGTTGGTTTCCTTTCGTGACTAACTTTTATTTTCTTCGTCCAGGAAAGTCAACTTCACGCCTTCCTTCGGCTTCGAAAAACTGTCGAGCAGATTTGAACCTGAACCTGGCACGGGCGATTTTTCAATTTTTGTTTCAGCGCTTTGCGGTTCGAGCGCGGAACGCAGCGCGCCTTCGACGAGTTGGGCACAATGGATTTTCATCGGCGGCAGCGGGCCGAGTTCGCCGGCGAGTTCCTCAGTCTTGAGCGCAAGCGCTTCCTCGGCGGTTTTGCCGCGAATCAATTCTGTTGCGAGGCTGGCGACTGCGATGGCGGTTTCGCAGCCGAAGGATTGGAATGTAGCGCGGTCAATGACCTTTTTGCCGTTCTGCTCCTTGAACTTCACCCACAGGCGCAACATCTCGCCGCAATCGGCATTGCCGACCGTGCCGATGCTGTCGGCATTGGCCAACTCGCCCATGTTTTGTGGATTGGCGAGCGCGGCCTGGATGCGTTTTTGCAAATCGTCGGTCACAATTTTCAATACCTCGGCACCTTCGAGTCAATTTCCTCGGACCATGCGTTGATGCCGCCTTTGACGTTTTTCAGATATTTGAATCCGTGCCCGCGCAAAAATTTCAGCGCGTTCATTGAGCGCACACCGCTTTTGCAGTGGATGTAATACTGCGCGTTCGGATCGAGTTCGGTGAAACGTCGCTCAAGCTGGCTCAGCGGAATCTGCGGCACGTCGTCAATGTGCGCGATTTCGTATTCGTCCGGTTCGCGCACATCCACGACCTTGATGCCGAGGCCCGGATTGTCCAATGCCTTTTTCATGTCCTGCACCGTCACTTCGTCGGGATTGCCGGCATTTTCCGGTTCCGGCACGATGCCGCAGAAAGTTTCGTAATCAATCAATTCCTTGATGGTCGGATGCTCACCACAGATCGGGCATTGCGGGTCACGGCGCAATTTCAATTCGCGGAACTTCATATCCAGCGCGTTGAACAGCAGCAAACGTCCGACAAGTAAATTTCCTTTGCCGAGCGCAAGTTTCAAAATTTCCGTCGCCTGAATGCAACCGACGATGCCGGGCAGCACGCCGAGCACGCCACCTTCCGCGCAGCTCGGCACCATGCCGGGCGGTGGCGGTTCGGGATAAAGGCACCGGTAACATGGCCCGCCCAGATGCGGCGCGAACACGCTGGCCTGCCCCTCGAAACGGAAGATCGAGCCGTAGACATTCGGCTTTTTGAGCAGCACGCACGCGTCGTTCGTGAGATAGCGCGTCGGGAAATTATCCGTGCCGTCCACGACAATATCGTAAGGCCGGATGAGGTCGAGCGCGTTTTCGGACGAGATGCGCGTGTTGTGGATGACGACTTCGCAATTCGGATTGATGCCGCAAATGGTTTCCTTTGCCGACTGCGCCTTCGGACGGCCAACGTCCGCGTCCGTGTGCAAAATCTGCCGCTGCAAATTGGAATAATCCACCGTGTCGAAATCCACGATGCCGATCTTGCCGATACCGGCGGCGGCGAGATACATGGCGATAGGCGAGCCGAGGCCGCCCGCGCCGATGCACAGCACACTGGTGGCTTTGATTTTCTTTTGGCCGGCCAGCCCGACTTCGGGCAGAATCAGATGCCGCGAGTAACGGCGGATTTCGTCATTGTTCAGTTCCATAAATCGGGTTGCACAAAGTATGGCAGATGCGAAATAAATCAAGTCGCGCAATTTGAATAGACGCAGATGCTGCATATCGACCACATAAAATAGCCAAGCCCTCTCAGGAAGCACCCAAACCGCCGCGCGGCTCATTTCGGCTGTGCGCGAGGCCAGGCAAAATCACGCGGCGGGAATTTTCTCCATCGGCGTTCATTATTGTTTCTTAAAGTTACAAGACATTGAAGACAAATAAGTTAGCCTGGTTTTAACAATTGTTGACGGGCGGATTATTTTGCAGTTAAACTGAACTTATGCAGATTGAGAGTCTGAAAATGTTTTGTGATCTGGCCGAAACGGAAAGTTTCACCAAAGCCGCACAAATCAGCAACGTCACGCAATCCGCCGTCAGCCAGCAGATCAGTTCG
>JBEKBA010000165.1:0-4284 GCA_050015635.1 Verrucomicrobiota bacterium | reverse complement strand
ATTTGATTATTCTGGTTGGAACGGCGGGGTAGCCAAGTGGTAAGGCAGGGCTCTGCAAAAGCCTCATTCGTCGGTTCGATTCCGACCTCCGCCTCCAAGCTTTTTAGCTTGGTTTTATTAGGGAAAACGAAGGTTGGAAAGGCCACTGTCAGTGAAACTGTCAGTAAACCGGCGAGTGACATTACAATTCGCCACTATTTGCCAGAACTAGCTGAAACTCGCCAAAACTCGCGTTCTTAAACGCGGATGAAACCGGACTGGTTTCTCGATCAGAGAAATCAGTTATGAAAACGAGATTCATCATGTTTAACCGAGCGGGTGTTTATTATTCGGAAGACACCACCACTGGCAAGCAGCACAGCCTACGCACGAAGAACGAGGCCGAAGCCCTTGCGCTCCTGCATTCCAAGAACGAAGCCCATCGGCAGCCCGTCTTGAACCTGCATATCGCCCGGACGTATTTGACGGCCACCGACCCCGAAGTGGCGAAGCGCACCTGGCAAGTGCCGATGGACGAAATGACCAAGACCAAGACCGGCTCGACACACGCCCGCCATGTGATAGCGATGAAGGACAAGGCGTTCGACCTCATCCGCAACCAGCCGATTCTCGAAACCCACTCCGCGCATTTTTTGAAAGTGTTGGAACTCGGAACCGTCTCGACAAATGTTTATCTGCGCCGGATTCACAATTTCGCTTTGGACATGAACTGGCTTGCATGGTCAATCCTGCCGAAACGCCAATGGCCGAAAGTGAAGTTTAAGGAGAAACGCGCCATCACGCTTGAGGAACACCAGCGGATCATTGCCGCCGAGGTGAACCCCGAACGCAAAACCCTTTATCAGTTGTGCTGGCACTTGGGCGCAAGTCAGGGCGACATTGCGAACCTCAAAGGCGAGGACGTGGACTGGACGAGCAACACCGTGAGTTTCACCCGCCAAAAATCCGGCGTGGCGGTGCTAGTCCACTTGGGCGCGGAGGCTTTGAACGTGTTCAAAGACCTGCCCGCCGAAGGCGTGCTGTTTCCGTATCTGTCCCGCGTGCGGGCTGGCGACCGTGCCACGGAGTTTGGGCAACGGTGCCGCCAACTTGGCATCACCGGCATCACGTTGCACAGCTACCGCTACGCATGGGCGGAACGCGCCAAGACCGCAGGAATGCCGGAACGGTTCGCGCAGGAGGCTTTGGGGCACAACAGCAAAGCCGTGCATCGCGCCTATGCGAAACGCGCCCTGATGAAAATTCCATCGTTGGAAGATTACGAGAGGAAGGCCGAAGGCGCGGCAGTGGCGAAGGCAGCTTGATTACGCCGCCATACAAAACGAAGGCCGTTCTGTGAAGTATCACAGAACGGCCTTTTGGGATTACCGGCAATCTTCGCGCTTTGGTTCGACTTCGGGAATCCCATAGCGCGACGGGCAACACTGAATTTGTTTAAGCCGTTGTGCGTCCTTTTTGATAGGAATTTGCTTTTCCAACCCATGCAAGGTTTCGGAAAGAATTTTTTCCTGACTGCTTTCCAGCTTCTTCAAACGGTAGTGCATCCATTTGCCGTCACGTCGCGCCTCGACCAAGCCAGCCTTTTTCAGATAGGCCAGATGCCTTGAGATTTTAGGCTGATTGGTTTGCAGGACGCCTTGCAAATAACAGACGCAGATTTCCCCCTCTTTCATCAAATAAAGCAGCCGCAAGCGGTTTTCATCCGCCAACGCCGCGAAGAACAAAGAAAGATCACGCATCCCTAAACATATACGCATTGACATATCTAAACACAAGTCACATATTACATACGCATAAGCAAATATGAATCTGGCAAAATGAAAAAGCTGATTGCTGAATTTATCGGGACGTTCGCGCTGGTATTCGCGGGCACTGGAGCAATCGTCATTAACGACGTGAGCGGCGGCGGCATTACGCACGTCGGGATCGCCTTGACCTTCGGGCTTATTGTCCTCGCCATGATTTACACCATTGGCGACATTTCCGGCGCACATTTGAATCCCGCTGTGACCAGCGCATTCTGGCTGTCAGGCCGTTTTGCAGGCCAGCAGGTGTTTCCCTACGTCCTCGCCCAATGTCTTGGCGCGATTACAGCCAGCGGCGTATTACATTTCCTGTTTCCGACTCATACGACCCTTGGGACGACTCTGCCCACAGGTTCAGATATGCAATCGTTCGTCTTGGAACTGATTCTGACGCTCATTTTGATGTTTGTGATTCTTAACGTGTCCGCCGGATCAAAGGAAAAAGGCGTTACGGCGGGAATTGCCGTTGGAGCAGTAATCGGTTTGGAAGCGATGTTTGCAGGCCCAATTTGCGGCGCGTCCATGAATCCGGCTCGCTCACTTGCCCCCGCCATTGTGTCGGGTCACTTGGAACATCTTTGGATTTATCTGGCCGCGCCAGTTATCGGCGCGTGTCTCGCTGTGTTCGTCTGCCGTGGTTGCCAAGACTCCGCTTGCTGTCCCATAACCTCAAAATCAAAGTAACAATATGCAAATATCTGAATTGAAAAAGATGCTGTCTGAAAATGCCTACCGAAACATCCGCTTTATTCTGCCGACCGGCACAAAAGCCCCGCCCTATGCCCATGTGACGGAAGTTGCGCTGATAGAAAAAAAGTTCATTGATTGCGGCGGAACATTCCGCACCGACTCGCTTTGCCGATTGCAGACATGGTTTGCCGACGACACCGACCACCGTTTGACCGCAGGGAAGTTGCTCGCCATTCTCGAAAAATCCGCGTCGTTTATTAAGGCAGACGATCTTGAAGTGGACGTGGAACATGAAGCCCCCTTTGTCTCGCAATTCCCCATTGAAAAAGTTGAAGTGGACGGCGAGGCGTTGAGCATCCGTTTGGGCGTCAAACACACGGCCTGTCTCGCCGAGGACAGATGCCTGCCGCCCAACCTGAATAAAATAAACGTCCTTACGCCCCTGCCTAGTTTCACAGAGAAAAAATGCTGCTAACTCCCAAACCTGAAATCATTATGAAAAGTAGAGTTCTGTTCGTTTGCATCCATAACAGCGCCCGTAGCCAGATGGCCGAAGCGTTCCTGAATCAAATTTGCGGTGACGAGTTTGAGGCGCAAAGCGCCGGTCTTGAACCGGGCAAACTCAACCCGATTGTCGTCGAAGCCATGCAGGAAATTGGCATTGATATTTCCGGCAACCAAACCAAAGCCGTGTTCGACTTCATTAAGTCCGGCAAGGTGTTTGCCTACGTTATCACCGTTTGCGACGAGACGAGCGCGGAATGCTGCCCGATTTTCGTCGGTATTACGAAGCGGCTGCATTGGAGCTTCCCCGACCCGTCAGCATTTCAAGGCACGCACGAGGAAAAACTCGCCAAGACCCGTGAAGTGCGCGACACGATTAAAGCCAAGATCGAAAACTGGTGCGCTGAAATGTGTAGTGCCGCCCGCGCCTAGCTGGTTTCGTTAAGGTTCGGGACGAAATCAAACTGGTTTTTGAAGCCTACGGAGCCGGACGGAAGGACGCCGCCGAGGGAAGCCCAGGGCGAGGCAAAAAGCCGTTCTGTGAATCATCCACAGAACGGCTTTTCTTTCGGTCGTTTTCTGCGTCACTGACACATCAAGAACTAATCGTGGCCTAAATCCGGCTCATCCTTTTCAGGGTTGCGAATCTTATCAGTCATGCAGGGTTCGGAGGTTAATCCCCTTGAGCTTAACCAGCAGCCTGCTAGAATCAACTCCATCAGAAGCCTTAAAAATCCGCGAGAAAATGTTTAACATTTTAACCAGTTATAGCGCAACTGCATGGGAAACCGATCAATTGATGCGGATGGAGATCGAGCGCTTCAAAGAATACACCGGGATTGAAGCGGAAAATATATCCGCAACGTCACCTACAGCGCTGAAGTCACTTGAAGGCATTGACACCCTTCTCATGTATGAAAAATCTTCGGAAAGCGTAAATGCAAACCTTGTGCGCTATGGATGTCTCCATAGTATAAAAAAAGCAGGAAAAAATCTGGTTTTCAGATTTGAAGAAAAAGGGAAATTTCTACGGAGTGTTATCGAAGAATTTGCCGACCGCCTCGAAATTCATTCGTTCGAGTTCAACCGCACGCATTGGGCTGTAAAAGATGGAGGCATACCAAAGGCTATGCGTGCAAAGTTGATGCCGTCATATGACATTGTTTTTTCGTTTGCTGGAGAGGACAGAAAATATGTTAAGCAAGTTGCGGCTTATTTACGTGCCAAGGCCGTTAAGATTTTCTACGACGAATACGAACAGGCGCATCTTTGGGGAAAAGATTTA
>JBEKBA010000164.1:0-4288 GCA_050015635.1 Verrucomicrobiota bacterium | reverse complement strand
GCCACCGTCGCCGCCCAAACCCGCTTGCATTAAAACTGCCGCCGCACCTGCGACAAATGGCGTGGAAAAACTGGTGGCATCCCAGGGGGCGGTGATGTCCGGCTTGCAGCGGCCATTGTCAATCGTCGGCCCGATACTGGAATAATTGGTGAAGTTGGTGTACGCGCCGACGCCGATGCCATTGTAGCACGTCGCCGGCGGATTGACCTGCGCTGGATAGCCGTTGCCCGCGGCGGAAATAAAGAGCGTCTCGTATTGCGCGGCGTAGTTATCATAATGTGAATCAATGGACTGCTGATCGCTCACCGTCTCCTGACCGCCATTAGTTTCGGTGAAAATGAAACTTTGGTTCACGACCGGATCGTTGATGTTTCGGGGCGACCGCGAGGCGATCAGCGAATTGTAAAAATAATCCGCATCGTAATTGTCCATGTGCGCGATGTCCGTGGCCACACCGCCGGGTATTCCTCTTCCGTAAAAATTATACGCCACACTGTCTGCGTGACCCGACTCGGAACTCAAGGAATTTGGGAAATTAGTCGTCGAGCCATCAGCGGAAATATAAGTGAAAATACTCGCCGGCTGACCGGCCGCGGCGGGATTGACCTCCCAATTTGTCCCCAGATTATAATCCCCCTCCGGTTGGGCGACGCGAATGCCCGTGCCGTTCACGTTTGTGGTCACCGTCTGCAAAAGTATGTTGCCAATTATGTCTTGAGCGGACGCGTGAATGCCCATCGACATTTGCCATGCGCCCAAAAAGACCAGTAAAACGAACATGACTCGCGGAGAAAATGTTGTTTTCATTACTTGGGTTTGGTGCGGCAGCCTTTATACTCAAAAATCCGCTGCCTGTCAGTGAAAATCTCTCATTTTTCTAAAAAAACGGGATTATGCCTTTGACAAATGTTTGGGCGGAATTGACGAATTTCGTGCTTTTGGGGATGATTTATGGCTGCGCCTTGAAAATCAGCGGCGAAGGGATTGTTTGAAATCAAGTGCGCGATTTATAGGACGTTTTCTTTTTTGCTCGGACACGCTAGATTGCAAACGATGTCCGATGCGCTTGTCATCAACGAAATTTATTTGAGCCTGCAGGGCGAAAGCACCTTCGCCGGGCTGCCATGCGTTTTCGTCCGCCTCACTGCCTGCGATTTGCGCTGTTCTTATTGTGACACCGCCTACGCTTTCACCGAAGGGAAAAAAAAAACGCTCGTGGAAATTCGCTCGGAGGTTCAGCGGCTGGCCGGATCATTCCCCGATTCAAAATTAAAAAATGAACATTCAAAACTTCCACTCGTCGAACTGACGGGCGGCGAACCATTGCTTCAGAAAAATTCCCTGCCGCTCATGCAATCACTCTGCGACGACGGCTTCACCGTTCTCATTGAAACCAGCGGCGCGCATGACATTTCAAATATTGACCCGCGTGTCCACCGCATCATGGATATGAAATGTCCGAGCAGCGGCGAATCGGAACGAAACCTCTTTTCCAACATCGCGCATCTGAAAGCCACCGACGAAATCAAATTCGTTATTGGCACAAATGAAGATTACGACTGGGCCAAACAAAAAATCACGGAACACGGTTTGGTGGAAATCTGTTCGCTCCTTTTTTCGTGGGTGCATCCACTCGCGCCGGAACAGCAGAACAAATCACTAAAAAAGATTCCGGCGGGTTTGACTCCGATTTCACGGCGCGACCTGGCCGAAAAAATCATCGCCGACGCATTGCCGGTGCGTTTTCAAATACAACAGCACAAAATCATCTGGCCGCCACAACAAAGGGGCGTTTGAAACCACAGATGAACCTGGCTGGGTGCGGATTTGGATTTGCAGCAAATGAAAACAATTTTTATCCGTGTTCATCCGCGGTTGAAAAATGAAAACTCAAAAAGTCATTGAAATTTTACGCGATTACGAATCGCGCAATGTGCTGTTCATGGAACCGGATGGATCGTTGCCGATCGTTTGGGAACGCGCCAAAGGCGTTCACGTCTGGGATGCAGACGGTAAAAAGTATCTGGATTTGACCGCCGCGTTTGGGGTTGCCGCAGCCGGCCATGCGAATCCCAACGTCGTCAAAGCCGGACAAAAGCAAATGGCAAAACTTCTACACGCGATGGGTGACGTGCATCCTCACGCGCGCAAGGCCGAACTCGCGCGCGAATTGAGCCGGATCACTTTCGAGCGCTGGACTCAAAATTCAAAATTGATGACTGGGAAAACTATTTTTTCCAACTCCGGTTTTGAAGCCGTCGAATCCGCGCTCAAAACGGCAATCCTTGCGACTCAAAAGCGCAGCGTCATTGCTTTCACCGGCGCGTATCACGGGCTTGGTTACGGCGCACTCAATGCCACGCACCGGAATTTTTTCCGCGGCCCGTTCCAGTCGCAGTTGGGCCAGTTCGGCCATTTCGCGCCGTTTCCAAAAAAAAATCCGGACCTGGCCGCCGTTGAATTTCAGATCCGCCATTTTTCCCGACGCGAACGCATCGGTGCGATCCTCGTCGAGCCGGTTCAGGCGCGAGGCGGCTGCAATGTTCCGCCGGGGGGATTTTTGCCGCTGCTGCGAAAACTTTGCGACGAACTTGGCGCATTGCTAATCCTCGACGAAATTTACACCGGCTTTGGCCGCACCGGAAAATGGTTCGCGTGCGAACACGGCGATGCCACGCCTGATATAATTTGCCTCGGCAAGGCGCTCACCGGCGGTTTTCCGCTCTCCGCCTGCATCGGCCGCGCGGATTTGATGGACGCCGCGTGGCCGGCCTCGACCGGCGAGGCGATTCACACCAGCACGTTCATCGGTCATCCCGTCGGCTGCGCGATGGCGCTGGCGCAAATTTCGGAAATTAAGAAATTGAATTTGGTCGAACGCGCCGCCAGACTCGGGAAATTTTTGCTCGAAGAATTGTCCCAAATCAAAGGTCCAGGGTTCAAAGTCGAGGCGCGCGGACTCGGTTTAATGGCCGGACTTGAATTAAAATTGCCCGATGGCAAACCCGCGGGTAAAGCGGCAATTCAAACCATCAAAACTTTGTTGCAACACGGCTACATTTTTTTGCCCGAAGGCGAACATGGCAATGTCATCAGTTTCACGCCGCCGCTGACCATTACAAAATCGCAACTGGCAAAAGCCGCTGGCGCGCTCGCGGAGGTTTTGATTTGAAAATCACCGAAATGCGCGAAGTGCTCGACCGGCACGCGATTCAGCTCACCAAATCCCTCGGCCAGAATTTTCTGCACGACGGCAACCAGCTTCGACGGATTGTTGAAGCTGCCAGATTATCGCCAGCCGACAAGGTTTTGGAAATCGGGCCGGGTCTTGGGCCGCTGACGGAATTGCTTCTGGAAAACGCCGGTGAGGTTTTGGCGATTGAGAAAGATTCGCGGCTCCTGGAATTTTTGCGCACGCGATTTGCTTCGGCGAAAAATCTGCATCTGCTCCACGACGACGCGCTGGAATTTCTCAAACGTGAGCCGCGTGATTGGAGTGATTGGAAACTCGTGGCAAATTTGCCGTATTCCATCGCCTCGCCGGTTTTGGTGGAACTGGCGCAATCGTCCAAACGCCCGGAGCGAATCGTCACAACGCTGCAACTCGAAGTCGCGCAACGGCTGATGGCTCAGGCCGACGACGACGATTACGGAGTTTTGACGTTGCTCGTGCAACTGGATTTTGCGCCGCAAAAAAATTTCAAAATTCCGGCGGATTGTTTTTTTCCCGCGCCGAACGTGGATTCGATGTGCGTGGTTCTGCAACGCCGCGCCCGGCCATTGCTCGCCGGGGAACAGCGCGCCGCGTTCGTTAAAATTGTGAAGCGTGCCTTCTCGCAACGGCGCAAGATGATGCTGAAATTGTTGAAACAGGATTGGGCGGCGGACAAACTGGCGGGCGCATTTGAGGAATTAAAAATCTCACCACTGGAACGCGCGGAAAAGTTGAGTCTGGAACAGTTCGTGGTGTTGACGAAAAATCTTTCGCAAATACATACTTGAGCACCAAATTTAATATCCAAGTTCAAATGGGATTTTCAGTTTTCACGCGCTCCCCCTTTCGGAAGACGCAGAAACCCCAAAAAGTGGAAAGAATTAAAAAATGGTGGCTGGGGGCGGAATCGACCTAATTCACCCGCGATTGCGAAGCTAGTATGGCTGATTCTATTAGCAGTTTGCTGAAAAACTCCCAGAGAGTTTGAATGTTGGCGGAGCGGAGTGGTCAGAGAAGGATGCGTGGAAGACCTCAAGCCCAACCGGAATTTCTAACGACGATCAACCTGAATCA
>JBEKBA010000163.1:0-4289 GCA_050015635.1 Verrucomicrobiota bacterium | reverse complement strand
TTGAAGCCCGCGCTGAACGGGATTGTGACGAGCGGTTCAGATTTCGGACTATGCACGAACTATCAGATCGTGTCGGAAATCGCCACGCGCGCGGTGGTGCGCTTTAACAACGTGGTGACGAACGTTCCCGCCATGGTAACGAATAGTTTTCCCCCGTTGGTGTTGGGCTGGACCAACGTGCCCACGCCGTCTTTTGTGACGAATAACAATGCGGTGATTGAGAGTTTCAATGTGTTACCGCCGGAGTGAAATAACCGCCAAGACGCCAAGAACGCCAAGATGAAGAGGAACAAATAAAAGGGACGGGATTGAATGAAGCAGTCAGAAAACCTTAACCGCCAAGACGCCAAGAACGCCAAGATGAAGATGAAGCAAATAAAAGGGACAGGATTGAATGAAGTAGTCAGAAAACCTTAACCGCCAAGACGCCAAGAACGCCAAGATGAAAATTCCAATCGAACCCGACAAGAGAACAGACGAGTTGGCTCACGCCGTCATTGGGGCGGCGATTGAAGTGCATCGTCAGCTTGGGCCGGGCTTTATGGAAGGCGTTTATGAGGAAGCGATGTGCGTGGAGCTGACGGACCGGGAGATTTTTTTTGAACGGCAGAAGGAAATCAGCGTGCTTTACAAAGAGCGGCCCATCGGAAAGCACAGGGTTGATTTGCTGGTCGGACAATCGCTGATTGTTGAATTAAAAGCCATCGAGACGCTGACCGACATTCACAAAGCGCAGGTGATTTCATATCTCAAAGCCACACGCCTAGCACTTGGCTTGTTGATAAATTTTAATATTCCGGTTTTGAGAAATGGGATTCAGAGGATAGTTTATACCGAGAGAAAAACCGCCATGACGCCAAGATGAAGAAAACAAAAAATAGACACGGATTAACACGGATGTTGAAAAGGCAGAAGGCAGAATGAAGAAAGCAGAAAACTCCGGCGCGGGCACTTGGCGGTGCGGCCATTATACGGACGGTCGCCAACAGCGTGTTACGGGGGCTTTAACATATTAACTTTGTGGATGATTGAGTTTGTGAGATAAATGTTTGAATTATTTATGCGTTCGCGCCGATTAATCTGGATTTTACCGGGCCTGCTCCTGCTGGCGGGGGCATGGTTTTTCTGGCATCAGACCGGCCACCGGGTGGCGCAGAAAAAATCCATTGCCAGACCGACGGTCGTGACGGTCCGTTCCGCCTCGACGATGCCTAAAATTCCGGGACTGACTGTTTCCAAAAGCACGGTCAAGGCCGGCATGGCGTCAGTGAGCACGAACAAATTCGCCTATCGTTTGAGCAACACGAGCAAGACCATCGGCGAGCTGGTGCATGACGACAAGGCGATACTGCTGGAGAACGCATTCATTGACACGAGCGAGCCGCTGAACCTTGCCATTCCGTCGAATCTGAAATCGAAGGGTAATCCGAGCGCTTACATCGTGCAGGCGCGCGGGCCGATAGGCGCGGCCTTCCGCGCGATGCTGTCGGCGGCGGGCGCAACGATAGTCTCCTATATTCCCAATGACGCGTATCTGGTCGTGACTTCAGCGGGCGGCGCGGCGGGGTTGGCCGGCAATCCCAACACGCAAATAGTGATTCCCTACGAACCGTATTACAAAATGCCGCCGTCGCTATTGGATGAGGTTTTGAATAATCAGCCGGTTACAGAATTGAAAGTGGCGGTATTTCCGAATGACGCCGCCGCAACCACAACCGCGCTGGGGAATATGGGTGCGAATATCGTCGCACAGGAGCCGTCGCCGTTCGGGGGCGAGACATTCACGGTGGAAGGCGTGAACGACGTGGCGGCGGTGGCGCAAATGCCCGAAGTGCAATGGGTCGAGCCGTATCGCAAACGCGTCATCGCAAACGATCTGGCACGGGTCACACTGGGCGTTTCGACGGACACCGTCACGGGTACGAATTACATGAACCTCACCGGCTCAAACGTGATGGTGGAAATAAACGATACCGGCGTGGATGCGAAGCATCCTGATTTTGGGAATCGCGTGATTGGCGATGCCATCCAGAGTCTGGTTGACACCAATGGTCACGGGACGCACGTGGCGGGCATCATTGCGGGCAGCGGCCTGGAATCGTCCACCATAAACGTGCAGCCGTATCTTCCGCAGGGTTCGGTGACCAACGCCAATTTTCGCGGCAAAGCGCCGCTTGCGACATTGTTTTCGGTTGGAGGAACTGATGGAGGGGATGATACGAACATCATCACGGACGCTTATTTGCAGGCAGAACCCGCCCTGACGAACGCGCTGATTTCCAACAACAGTTGGGGTAACGGCGATGAGGGTTATGATCTGGAGGCGGCGAGTTACGACGCGGCGGTGCGCGATGCGCTGCCGTTTGTGCCCGGTTCGCAGCCGGTGCTGTTTGTTTTTGCCGCCGGCAACGACGGCGATGGCAACGACGGCGGCGGCGGCGGCAACGCCGACTCGATTGAGTCTCCGGGCGCGGCCAAAAACGTTGTCACAGTGGGCGCACTTGAGCAATTGCGGAACATCACGAATTACGTCACCGCACTGGATGGCAGTTCAAATCAAGTCTGGCTGCCGATGACCGACACCAGCTATGAAGTGGCCGATTATTCAAGCCGCGGCAACGTGGGCATCGGCACGGAAGGCACTTTCGGGCGATTCAAGCCGGACGTGGTTGCGCCGGGAACTTTTGTGGTTTCCACGCGCTCCGAGCAATGGGATACGAACGCGTATTACAATCCGACCAATTTCTCAGAGCAGGATTACACGGAACAAACCGTGGCGACGAACGCGGTGAATTATTACAACATGGATCTTTCCACGATGCCGGACGTGGTGGGGATAACGATAGAAGTGGTGCCGGACGACTTCACTGCAAGCGCCTTGAATCTGCCGATTTATATTTCGTCAACGCCCAACCCGGATAATTTCCCCGATCCGACGGATCCGAGCACTTATGAGACACCGGTGGAGACGAACACGGTGACCATTCCGCCGGATCCGAACGGAGGCGGCGCGGCCTATCTGACAGCCGCCATTGCCAGCGGAGGATTCAACTATGCCGTGGGCAACAGCGGCACTCTACCGGCCAATTATGACCTGTTCGTTGAAATCACCACGACGAATGAACTCGGAAATTATTTACAGGTGTTGCAAGGCCTCAACGATTCGCTCGGTGCGCCGCCGACACATTACTACCGTTACGAAACCGGCACGAGCATGGCGGCACCGGCGGTGTCGGGCGTGCTGGCGTTGATGCAGGATTATTTCACGAACACACTGCACACCCTGCCGAGTCCGGCGTTGATGAAGGCGATGGTCATCAACGGCGCGCGCCCGACCGGCACTTACGATTTGCAGGTGCAAAACTCAATCAATTATGAGGGCTGGGGTCTGGCCAATCTGCCGGATTCGCTGCCGCCGGGAACGGCGAATGGCGCGGCGGCTTCGCCGGACGCGAACGCTTCGATGTTCATCTATGACCAGAATCCAACCAACGCGCTGGCCACGGGCGACAGCCAGACGTTTATGGTGACGGTTTCAACCAACGGGCAGGTGCAGCCGTTGCGCGTGACGCTGGCATGGACGGATCCGCCGGGCAATCCCGCCGCAGCCATCAAGCTGGTCAACAATTTGGACCTCATCGTCACGAATCTCAACGACCCGACCAATCCAATCATCTATTACGGCAACGATATTTCCTCGGGCGATTTCAACAATGAGGAAACCACGAACACGCCGCCGGTCCTCGATGCCATCAATAACGTTCAAAACGTTTATCTGCCGGCGGGCGCGGGCGCGAATTTCTCCGTCACGGTTACCGGCAATCTCGTCAACGTCAACGCCGTCACGGCGCAAACGAATAATTCCGCCGGCGTTTATGAGCCGAATGTGGTGCAGGATTATGCGCTGGTGATTTCGAGCGGCAACGGACAGGTCACCAACGCAATCAGCGTCACGGCCAATCCGATTGTTTCCAATCCCACCGGCGACCAGCAAATCACCTACGTGCCGGCGGGTAACGCCGAAACGTTGTTGAATCAAACCGTCGGCGCGAACTCGCCGCTGCTGGGCACGAACACCATAACGATTCCATTGACGGATTCGTCGAGCACCAATGCATTGAATGGCGAGACCAGCGAAGTCATCACCATCGGCCAGACGAACCAGTGGCATTTTTATGTGGTGACGAATCCGCCGGCAAATAATCCCGATTTCACCAACGCGGCGTTCGTCACGTTTGAGCCGGACACACTTTCGATTCCGCGTATGGGCGTCTTTGCCGATTCGCAGG
>JBEKBA010000162.1:0-4360 GCA_050015635.1 Verrucomicrobiota bacterium | reverse complement strand
AGCGCCTCGAGTTAGCCCATCGGAACAGCCTGCGTCTTTTAAAGCTGGTCAATACGCTGCTGGACTTTTCAAGGATCGAAGCCGGACGCATGGAATTATCCTTTGAACCCACGGATTTGGCGGTATTCACGGCAGAATTGGCCAGCGTATTTCGATCCAGCGCAGAGAAAGCCGGTTTAAAATTGATGATAAGCTGCCCGCCGTTGCCCGGGTTGGTGTTTGTGGATCGGGACATGTGGGAAAAAATCATCTTCAATTTATTGAGTAATGCCCTGAAATTTACTCTTCGTGGGGAAATCGAACTCAGATTATTTGCGCAAACCGGCGAGGACGGCAATGCTTTGCCAGCTGCCGGCGTCAAAAAAAACATTTTTTCCAAAGACAATCCACCATCAGCAAAATCAGTAGTGCTGACCGTCCGCGACACCGGCACCGGAATCCCGGCGTCTGAATTACCGCGAATATTCGAACGCTTTCATCGGGTGAAAAATCCTCAATCCCGTTCGCATGAGGGGACGGGTATCGGCCTTGCGCTGGTGCAAGAATTGACCCGTCTACATGGCGGGAACATATCCGTGGAAAGCGCCGAAGGAAGCGGTACCATTTTTACGGTCCGGTTACCGATGGGTTCTTCGCATTTACCGCAGGATCGCATAGGAAGCAAACGAAACCTATTTTGGAACGATGTGGGAGTTCAACCTTTTGTAAACGAAATTCAACGCTGGCTCCCGGTCAACAATCCGGCAAAGGGCATTATTGCCAGGGACAGTGATGATGACCGCCGGCAAACAGTCGATCCAAACAGATCCGAATTTAAAACCGCCGATTTTGGCATGCGCGATGGTAAAGGCATGCAAATCCTGCTGGCAGACGATAATTCGGACATGCGCGAGTATATCCAGCGATTATTGGTTGAGCATGGGTATGAGGTGATGGTGGTTTCCAACGGAGCCGAGGCTCTCAGGGAGGTTCAACATGCGAAGCCGGATTTGGTCTTGAGCGATGTAATGATGCCATTCCTGGATGGCTTTGGCTTGCTGCGAGAGTTGCGGAATGACCCGAACACCAGCACCATTCCCATTATCCTTATCTCCGCACGCGCCGGTGAAGAATCGCGGCTTGAGGGGGTGGAAGCCGGGGCTGATGATTACTTGACCAAGCCATTTAGCGCCCGTGAGCTGATCGCACGAGTATCGACGCATTTGAAACTCGCGCGCATTCGCCGCGAGGCGAAGGAGATGATTGCCGAAAAAGAAGAACGATTGCGCGCCATCTATGACGGCACACAGGAATATATCGGACTGTTAACGGTGGATGGCATTCTTTTGGAGACCAACCGAGCATCGCTCACGTTCGCCAACATTCAACGCGACGAAGTCATTGGAAAGCCGTTCTGGGAAACCGCGTGGTTTCAATATACGCCAGGGGCGCCGGTCGCGGTGCGGAAAGCGATCAAACGCGCATCACTGGGCGAATTTGTTCGCTTTGAGACGGATATAATCACACCTGCCGATGAGGCTAGAGTTTTTTCCGTTTCATTTCATCCGATTCGTAATCGGCATGGCGAGGTTATTTTCGTGGTTCCTGAAAGTCGAGATATCACGGACTTAAAGCAGGGGGAAAAGGCGGTTCGTGAAATCAATCTGCAATTGCAAACTGTTTTGAGTAGCATCACTGACGGTTTGGCGGTGTTGGATAAAAACTGGCATTATACCTACTTCAACGAGCAAGGGGCACACATCATCGGCATGCGACCGGAACAGCTTATCGGACGTTCAGTCTGGGAACTGTTTCCACACGCGAAAAGCACAAGATTTTACGAATGTTACCACCAGGCGGTTGCCACCGGACAGTCGGTTCAATTTGAAGAATTTTATCCGGAGCCATTAAACAAGTGGCTTGAATGCCGGTGTTATCCATCGAATGAAGGTCTGTCCGTTTACTTTCATGACATCACCGAGCGCAAACGCGCGGAAATGATTTTGCGGCAAAATGAAGCCTTGTTTTCGGCCCTGGTAAATCTTGCCCCGACCGGGGTTTATGTGGTTGACGGACAATTCAAACTCCAACAAATCAACGCACGCGCCATGCCGGCATTCGAAAAGGTGACCCCCCGAATCGGACGTGATTTTTCCGAGGTGATGGAAATATTATGGGGTCCCGAACTGAGCAAGGACATTGTCAGGATTTTCCGACACACGCTGGCGACGGGCGAACGCTATATTTCGCCGCGTTTCTCAGAATTTCGTCAGGATCTCGGCGAAGAAAGAGCTTATGAATGGGAAATTCAACGAATGACGCTTCCGGATGGCCAGCACGGCGTCGTTTGTTATTTTAATGATATAACGGAAGTGGTCCGTGCGGAAACAACTTTGCGCGACGCCAAATTAGCGGCGGAAACCGCGAACCGCAGCAAAGATCATTTTCTGGCGGCCCTCAGCCATGAATTACGCACCCCACTTACGCCGGTGCTCATGACCGCGGCGACGCTATCTGAAGATATGCGCCTTCCGGCTGGGTTACGCGAACAACTCAGGATGATGGAACGCAATATCGCCCTGGAAGCGCGTCTGATTGACGATTTGCTGGATATTTCCGGCATCGCCACCGGCAAGTTGCATCTGCATCTCCAATTATGCGACGCACATGCACTGATTGAACTCGCGATGGAAATCGTGCGCGACACCGCCCTCACCAAGGAGATTTCCCTTCAGTGCGTATTGAACGCGCGGCGCAGGTTTATAATGACCGACCCGGCACGTTTTCAACAAGTGATATGGAACCTGCTGCGCAACGCTGTGAAATTCACCGCGCGTGGCGGCAAAATCTCCATTCGCACTTATGAGGAACCTGTCGAGCACAATAAATCCTGGCTGAATATTGAAGTGGCCGATTCTGGCATCGGCATTGAACCCAATTCACTTGAAAAAATCTTCCAGCCGTTCGAACAAGGTCCGGCAACCGGCAACCATCGTTTTGGCGGCATGGGTCTTGGGCTGGCGATTGCCCGGGCCATTGTCGATTTGCATGGTGGAAAAATCTCTGCCCTTAGCCCGGGTGCAAATATGGGTGCCACATTTCGTGTCGAACTGCCGGACGCGATAGAGGTGACAAATGAATTCATTGAGACATCTGTCAATTCAAAACCAACAGTTGATCAACCCGAAAGGAAGCAGGCTATAAGAAAACTTAACCGCCTCCTCATCGTTGAAGACCATGCGGCAACCCTCCAAGTATTGACCTCTTTGCTGACCCGTTCGGGGTTTGAGGCAATTGGAACGTCGAATGTTGCCGAAGCCCTGCTGGCCGCCTCTCAGAATTCATTCGACCTCGTTATTTCTGATTTAGGTTTGCCGGATGGGACCGGAATTCAGCTCATGGAACAATTGCGGGCCGATTATGGATTGAAAGGGATCGCCCTTACCGGCTATGGCATGGAGGAGGATATTGCGCGTGCGCAACAAGCCGGCTTCATTGCCCACTTAATCAAGCCAGTCCAAATTAATGAACTACGCAGAGTGCTCGCGGAGTTTAATTGACCGGAGGTATTTGCCGATGGTTCTTCAATTACCGCCTGTTCGACCCAACCTCGATGCCACTAAATTATTCGGAAATTGCGAAATATAAACCTTTTGGTCTCTACCCAAATGCACAAAGCGCAAGCTCTGCGCACTCTTTACAACCTATTGGCTGACCCGGGCGGTATTTTTATTTGACGCATGAACATTTCCGGCAGATTGCACCGCCTACTTCTGCTGGTTTTAAACCGGCTTTATAGCCCGCCTGGCTAAATCCATTCAAATACTGCCGCGAAAAAAATTCTGGCGTCACATTTGATGAAGGTCTGCTAGGACAAATCACTTCCCAACCAGTTCAGCATCCTGAAGTGGCGAAAAACGAGATCCCCACATCGGCTCCGGCATTTCTCACGTTTTGATATGTTCCGGTCGAAAACCCATTCCAACCACGCGCGCGCCTAGGCGGCGGATCAAGGGCGCGAATAACGCCAGCATTTTCCGCGCCGGCCAGGAAAGTGAAATTGCTTTGCCGGAACGACTCGCAAACATCTGCCGATGAACAAAAACCTGCACATTCTGGATCATGCGCACCGGAAATTCGCGACGAGCTTGCACCCCCGCCAAATCTTCTGTTTTGCATTCTCCACGCACAATCTTTTTCGCCAGCAGATTTGCGGTGGCGACGGCATCCTGGATCGCGAGATTGATGCCCACGCCGCCAGCGGGCGACATTGCATGCGCAGCATCACCGATGCACAATAATCCAGCGCGATGCCATTGTCGGAGACGATTGACTTGCACGGTGAGCAATTTGATCTGGTCCCAACCTTTCAATTCGTTCA
>JBEKBA010000161.1:0-4381 GCA_050015635.1 Verrucomicrobiota bacterium | reverse complement strand
GGGAGAGGCAAGCAGAAAATAAACCCATGTTGGGTGTGTTCAGCTTCTGACCTTTCTGTTCATCTGAAAAATGTGCCGCGCAAGCCGCAACAGCTTAAAATTCTCGGAGATGCCATTCGCCAACACCGCAGACAGGCGGCCTTAAGTCAGGAAAAGTTGGCTGAAAAGGCTGACCTTCATCCGGTTTACATCGGCAAAATTGAACGGGGTGAGCAGTGGATTAGCCTCAACGCACTTTTGCGGGTTGCCAAGGCTATTCTATGGCCCTTACGCAACGGACTTAACAGACCGAGGCTTGTATATGATCACTTTTAGAATTCGTGGCACAGGTTTTACAAGACCAAAGGAAATCACAAATGATGTAAATTTATTGAGATTAGACGTGAACTGTATTCTTCCGAAAATAGTCGGCCATCCGCAAGGAGTTGCCAATGTGGACAAGCATGAAGTAGCGGCTGTATGTTTTGTGCGGGTCAGTCATCTAGCGGAAGATGGCTGGCAAGAGTTTAAACTCCAAGTTTGGTCTGATGGAAGAGGCATATGGGAGTATCGTGCGTGGGCGTTTGACGGAGCTGGTTTTCCACCAAATAACTTCGACAGACTCGATAAAGGCGTAAGAATCTTTTTTGATTCTGTAACTATTAAGAAAATCGGCAAGCTCACCTTACCATCCGTTTAAATTTCCGAATCAAATTTGAAATTCCATCTGCGGTGAGACCACGCAGGATGTGGACACGGACACCAAAACGGACATCAAAAGAGTTAAAACGGGTATAGTCGGGTTAAGGCGATTTATGTTGAATTGCCAATGAATTCTGGCATATTTGGCGTGCAACAGCGGGGTAAATTGGCCGATTCCGACCTCCGCCTCTTTGCCGTCACCCTGCCGCGTCGCTGCCGCGCCATTGCAGCACTCCTGCAGCACCCCTGCAACGTCCAAAATCACATTAATTCAGGGGTAAGGACAGCGCACTACGATGACCGTGGTGGCCGTCCGCAAGGACCGCCGTGCATGGTGGCGTAATCAGAATTGCCGGGATTTTTTTGTCGGAACGGCGACAAGGTTGGCGCTAGAATGAACCGGTGAACGAAACAAAATCTTTTCAACCATGAAAATTCTCTTTCTCGGCGGCACCGGCATCATCAGCACGGCCTGCACCCAACTGGCGGTGGCACGTGGATTTCACGTCACACTGCTTAATCGCGCCCAGCGCCCGGCGTTGCCGGGCACGCATCAAATCACGGCCGACATCGCTGATCCCACGGCGGTTCCGGGCGGACAGAACTGGGATGTCGTGGTGGATTTCATCGCGTTTACCCCGGCGGAAATCGAGCAACGCATCGCGCTCTTCCGCAACCGGACCGCGCAATACGTTTTCATCAGTTCGGCCAGCGCCTACCAGAAGCCGCTCGGGCATTACCTCATCACCGAGTCCACCCCATTGGCGAACCCGTTCTGGGACTATTCGCGCGACAAAATCGCCGGTGAGGAACGGCTGCTGCGCGCATTGCGCGAGGAAGGGTTTCCCATGACGGTGGTGCGACCGTCGTTGACCTATGGC
The DNA here is from genome assembly GCA_050015635.1 of Verrucomicrobiota bacterium. Taxonomy (GTDB): domain Bacteria; phylum Verrucomicrobiota; class Verrucomicrobiia; order Limisphaerales; family UBA11358; genus UBA11358. Next base: position 2,819 of record JBEKBA010000161.1, on the reverse strand, counting down.
GACCTCGTCGTACCGCTCGCGGTCAATAGCTGGCTCAAGAGTTATACGGCGGTGGACCGGATGCGGCGGGGCCAGCCGGTGATCGTGCCCGGCGACGGGTTGTCGCTCTGGACCATTACGCACAACAGCGATTTTGCCAAGGGCCTGATCGGGTTACTCGGCCGGCCGGAGGCGATCGGCCATGCCTTTCAGATTACGTCCGACGAGGTTCTGACCTGGAACCAGATTTATCAATTGACGGCGGAGGCGGCGGGCGTTCCCGCTCCCCGGTTGGTGCACATTGCCTCCGATTTTATCATCGCCTGCCTGCCGGAAATGATCGGGTCATTGCTGGGCGACAAGTCAAATTCCGCCGTTTTCGACAACACCAAGATCAAACATTTTGTGCCTGACTTTGTCTGCACCACGCGGTTCCGCGAGGGCATTGCCCGAACGATCGCATGTTTCGACGCAGACCCGGCGCGGCAACAAATTGACCATGAAGCCAGTGCCACATGGGATCGGTTGATTGCCGGTTACGAACGCGGACTGGCCGCCGCCCGGCGCGAGTTTGGACATGGATAACCGGCTGACAAATAAATGGAACCGGTCAAAATCATTCTGGCGATCTTCGCAGTGACCTATATCGGGATCGCGATAGGACGCATTCCCGGGTTGAAGCTCAATCGTGTTGGCATCGCCTTGCTGGGGGCCATTGGCATGATGATTTTCGGCGGCGTTACCACAGCTGAAGCTGTTTCCTACGTCAACTGGCCGACGATTTGTCTGCTCTTTGGTTTTTTCGTCATCTCCGCCCAGCTTCGCCTGTCGGGATTTTATGATAAGGTGGCGGTAAGCATCGCCAATCAACTCGGGCATCCCGCGCGATTTCTGTTGATTCTGATGCTGGCAGCCGGCGGCCTTTCCGCTTTTCTTAACAATGACGTTGTTTGCTTCGTTTTTACGCCGGTCACCGGCGTCGCGCTTTTGCGCAAGCAAATCAATCCGGTTCCATTTTTGATTGCGCTGGCAATTTCCAGCAACCTCGGCGCGGCAGCCACGTTGATCGGCAATCCACAGAACATGATGATTGGACAAATCGCGCGCCTGAATTTTGGTCACTATATGTTGTGGAGCGGCGTGCCCGTTATTTTTGCAATGAGCGCCGCCTATGGAATCATCTGGATGATGTCACGCAAAAATCTACAAGCGCCGTTGTCCATCGAAAATGGAGTGGCGCAGCAAACCTATCCGTTCAACCGGGCGCATACCATCAAGGGAATAATCATTCTCGTCGCGGTCATTGGTTTCTTCTTTACGCCGTTTCCCAGGGAAGTGATTGTCCTTGCCGCCGCCGGCATTCATCTGGCGAGCACCAAATTTCGCACCGACGATTTACTCGGACTGGTGAATTGGCCGATTCTGGTGCTGTTCATGGGACTGTTTGTCGTCGCCGGGGCGTTTCAATCCACGGGTTATGGTGAACAGGCCATCCACTGGCTGGCGCAAAGTGGATTTGACCTCAATGCACCCGACAGCCTGACTTTGACGACCGCGGCGCTGTCCAATTTGATCGGCAATTCAGCCACCGTGATGTTGTTGCTCAAGGTGGTAAATCTCTCCGCTCCCACCGTGCCATACATCCTGGCGCTGGCCAACAGCTTTGGCGGCAATCTGATTATGATTGGCAGTGTGGCCAGTATCATTGTGGTCCAGCAGGCGCGTGAAATGGGAATAAAAATTTCCTTTTGGGATTTCGCGCGCCTGGGAATTCCCGTGACGTTGACCGCTCTGGTCGGACTGCTCGTCTGGGTTGCTTTTGCGCATTGAAACAACTTAAATCCGAGGAATTTAATGGCACAACATTTTTGAATCCCATGAACATCCAGCAGGCGACCCGGCGGTATGAATCGTGGCTCGCCGGCCACATCCGCGTGGTCAAGAACGACCTCGACGCCAAGCACGAGTTGATGGCACAGGATGCGTTTTCATTTCTGCGCGCCACATTCTATCGCTGGATGCAGCTTTTCCCGGCGCTTTGTCCAAAGCCGGCCGGCGCACCCACGGTGCTGGCCGTTGGCGATTTGCACGTGGAAAATTACGGCACCTGGCGCGATGCCGAGGGACGGCTGGTGTGGGGCATCAATGATTTCGACGAAGTGTTTCCGTTGCCTTACACGATTGATCTGGTGCGACTGGCCACCAGCGCGTGGCTGGCCATTGAGGCGGGTCATCTGCCGTTCCTCCCGGCCAATGCCTGCGCCGCGATTCTGGAGGGTTACACCACCGGTTTGGAGAATGGGGGTAAACCTTTTGTGCTGGCCGAGAATCATCCCATGCTGCGCGAGGCAGTCACCAGCCGGGGACGCGATCCAACCCTCTTCTGGAAAAAATTCACGGCATTGCCAACAATCAGACCCGTGCCGGCAAAGGTAATGTTAATGCTCAAACAGGCCATGCCGGAACGGGGCCTGGCTTTCCGGGTGGCGCACCGGCTCGCGGGGCTGGGGAGCCTGGGCCGGGAACGGTTCACCGCCATTGCCGATTGGCGCGGCGGCAAAATCGCGCGTGAGGCGAAGGCATTGCTGCCATCGGCCTGCGCCTGGGCGGGTGGATTGTCGAACAACGAGATTTATTATTCGCGGATGCTGTCAAGCGCCGTCCGCACGCCGGACCCCTTTCTGGTCGTGAATCATGAATGGGTATTGCGACGATTGTCGCCCTATTGCAGCCGGATTGAGTTGTCGCAGTTGCCGCGCGGCCACGACAGGAAAAAAATGTTACGGGCCATGGGACGGGAATTGGCGAATGTCCATTTCGGCACCCGTCGCGCCGTGCCG
>JBEKBA010000160.1:0-4388 GCA_050015635.1 Verrucomicrobiota bacterium | reverse complement strand
GCAAATTACTTACCATTCAATACGCTGACGCACCGCGCTGAATGTGCAGGGCTGTTGGCCGAAGAATTGAAAAAACTGGGATTGGTTAATGCTGTAACAGGCAGAATTGACCCGCAAAAATTTCAAGAATTTGTCAGCCGTGCAAAAGCAGCAGGCAATGAGGAAACCAAAGATGATGAATAAAGAAATCAGAACATGTCGTATTATTCACGGCGACAGTCGTGAACAACTCCGCGAGTTCAAAGGTCAAGTTGATTTGATTGTGACATCTCCGCCCTATGCGGATGCGCGGCACAAGCACTATGACAGCATTCACCCGGATAGGTTTGCCGACTGGTTTCTGACTTTTCACAAGCCGTTTTACGACGCTCTCAAACCGCATGGCAGTCTGGTTTTGAACATCAAAGACAAGGTTGTGAATGGAGTTCGTCATCGCTTCGTCTGGAAAACAATTGAAACCTTGTGCGCGCGAGGTTGGTACTCAATTGATGATTACATTTGGCACAAAACCAATCCCATGCCTGGCTATTGGCCGAATCGCCTTCGTGATGGTTGGGAATATTGTTTTCACCTCTCAAAATCATCAAAGCCTTACTTCGACGCCAATGCAGTCCGAAAGCCAATTGGCGATTGGGTTCACTCTCGTTTAGCGCGGTTGGGTGGAAATGATTTGAAAAGACACAACTCTGAAAATAAAAGCGGCTTTGGACGCAACATTTCAAAATGGGTTGGCAAACAAACAGTTTTGCCGCCGAACGTGATTAGTGTTGCGCTGGTCGGAAAAAACAAGGGACATCCTGCCGTATTCCCAACTGACTTGCCGTTGTTTTTCATCAAGATGCTTTGTCCGAAAGATGGCTTGGTGGTTGACCCGTTCGCCGGATCAGGTTCAACGGGACTTGCCGCATTGGCACTGAATCGGCGGTGTATCCTTATAGATAACAACGCTGAATATTGTCAGACTGCTTTGAAAAGATTGCGGCAGGAAGGCAAAGCTCAAGATGAAGAACTTTTCGCATTTGTCGAAGACGAGTCTGAACGTGAATTTCGCCTGATGGAAAAGTCGGGAAAGTATCGGACAAAAAAAGACTAGGCCAAATTTGTTTTTTACAGTCAATTTCCTATTTGAAAAATTCCCTGATCACCGTCGCCACGCGTTGGATTTGCGCGTCGGTCAGTTCGGCATAAATCGGCAGGCTCAAACATTCGCGCGCGGCTTTTTCGGCCATCGGAAAAGCGCCGGGTTTGTGGCCGAGGCTCGCGTAACATTTCTGCAGGTGCAGCGGCAGCGGATAATGCAGCGCGCAGCCGACGCCGTTGGCGTCGAGATGTTCCTTCAATTTGTCGCGTTGCGGATGGCGCACCACGTAAAGATGGTAGGCGCTTTCGGCGTAAGTGGCTTCGTGTGGAAGTTGCAGCGGCGTATCTTTCAATAATTCGTGATAGCGATGCGCCACGCGCCGGCGTTCGTTCGTCCATTTTTCCAGACGCTTTAATTTGATGCCCAGCACCGCGCCTTGAATGCCTTCCATGCGATAATTGAAACCGACTTCATCGTGGTAATAACGAACGGTCGAGCCGTGTTCGCGCAGGGAACGGGCGCGGGCGGCAAACGCGGCATGGTTCGTGACCAGCGCGCCGCCTTCGCCGCAAGCGCCGAGATTTTTGCCGGGATAGAAACTAAAACAGGAAATTTCGCCGAACGTGCCGATGATCTTTCCCTTGTATTTCGCCGCGTGCGCCTGTGCCGCATCCTCGACGAGCGGCAATTTGTGTTTGCGGCAGATTTCCAAAATCGGATCAATGTCAAACGGCTGGCCGTAAAGATGCACGGGCATGACGGCTTTGGTTTTTGACGTGATGGCGCGTTCGATCAGTTTTGGGTCGAGGTTCATTGTCGTGTCTTCAACGTCCACGTAAACGGGTTTCGCGCCGGTGTACGAAATGGCCCAACTGGTCGCCACAAAGGTGAACGGCGTGGTGATGACTTCGTCGCCGGAACCGACCCCGAGCAGCATCAGCGCGATGTGCAAGGCCGAGGTGCCGCTGTTGAAGGCGACACAATGTTGTGCGCCGCAGAATTTCGCGAAATCCTTTTCAAATTGCGCCACGTCCGGCCCGAGGCAGAACGAGCAGTTGTCAAGGGTGCGCCCGATGGCGGCGTCAATTTCTTCGCGCACGCTGCGGATTTGAGCGGGCAGGTCGAGATAGGGAATTTTGTCGGCCATATTTTTTAATAATGTTATTGGGATTATTCGCGGAATTGCAGTGCGTGGAGTTTTTGATAGACGCCGCCGCGCGCGACCAGTTCGTCATGTTTGCCGGTCTCCACGATGCGGCCTTGCTCGAGCACAACAATCAAATCGGCGTGCAAAATGGTCGATAGCCGGTGGGCAATGCAAAGGGTGGTGCGGTTTTTCATCAATTCATCAAGCGCGGTTTGTACCGCGCGTTCGGATTCGGTGTCGAGTGCATTTGTTGCTTCGTCCAAAATTAAAATCGGCGCATCGCGCAAAACGGCGCGGGCAATGGCAATGCGCTGGCGCTGGCCGCCGGAAAGCGTGACGCCTTTTTCACCAATGACCGTTTCGTAGCCGCCGGGCTTTTCCATGATGAATTGGTGTGCGTGCGCGTGCCGCGCGGCGGCGATAATTTCATCGTTGGTCGCGCCGGGCCGGCCCAGTTCGATGTTCTGGCGGATGGTGTCATTGAACAAAACGGTTTCCTGCGTGACGACGGCAATCTGGTTGCGCAGATCCCGCGTGGTGAATTCGCGGATGTCCGCGCCGCCGATGCGAATCGCGCCGCGTTGCGGGTCGTAAAAACGCAGGAGCAGGTTGGAAAGCGTGGTTTTGCCGGAACCGCTGGCGCCGACCAGCGCGATGAGCTGGCTGGGTTTGATCTGGAGATTGATGCCGTGCAGCGTGGCCTTTTCTCCATAGGCAAAATGAACGTGATCAAACTGGATGTCCGCGCCGCCGGCCTGCAGCAGGCGCGGCTGGATAGGTTCAGGCACGGTGTTTTGCGTGGCCAGCAACGCGAAGACGCGTTCGCTGGCGGCGCGCGCCTGGACAATCTGGTTTTGCAGCTTGGTGAGATTTTTTATCGGCTGATACATCACAAAAATGCTCCCCACCAATTGTATGAAGTCGGTCGAACTGGGGTGCGATGGCGAAAGATAAATCAAATACGCCAGTAACAGCGCCACCCCGCACGAGCCGAAAAATTCAATCAGTGGCCCGGGAATTTCCGATGCGCGGATGATGCGCATATAGTGGCCGACGAACTTGCGCGCGGTCACACGGAATTTTTCCGCCGCAATGTGCTCGAGATTGTAGGCTTTGACGACGCGATGGCCGGTGAAGGCTTCCGTCATGATTTGCGTCAATTCGGCGGATTGCGTCTGCATTTCGCGGCTGGATCGGCGGACTTTGCGGCTGAAAATCAAAATCGGTACGGAGCAAACCGGCAGCGCAATGAGGGAAATCAACGTGAGCTTCGGTTGCTCCAAAAACAAAAGGCCAAGCATGCTGACCAGCGTGACCGGGTCGCGCACTATCACGGAAGTCGCGCCGTTCAAAATATTTTGGAGTGCGGCCGTGTCGTTCATCACGCGCGAAATCAACTGGCCGCTCGAATTTTCCGTGTAAAAACCGGCGGACAAATTCAGCAGATGCGCGAACAGTCGCGTGCGCAAATCGGCGATGGTGCGGCTGGCCGTCCATTGCAGAAAATAGACGTTCAGGTAGCCGAAAAACCCGCGCAAAAACATGACGAGCGGAATCGCCGCGATCAACATGGCCATCGCCAGCACGTGCGTGTGCAATCCGCTTTGGATGCCTTGCAGTCCCTCGCGCGCGTCGTTATACCATTGCTCTGCAAACGCCGGCAGACGGTGTATTGGCAACTGCGATGCCGCGTCGTTTCCCGACGGAAACACGGCGCCATAAACGAACATGATCGTCCCGATCAACAACGGCATGCAAAGGCCGCTGAGGATGCCCGTGATCACGCCCAGAAAAAGCCGCGTGCGGTAAGGTCTGGCCAGGTCCCAGATCCTGAACAAAAAGGCCGGCATAAATTCGCCGCGCAATATGCCGCCGCCGTGCGGTCAAGGCGAGCAGTTTGTCACGCGCGCGCGTCCGCCTTATCGCGCGTGAAATTCAGGAGAAAGGCATAAAGCGGCTGCCTGTGCCCGTCGTAGAGCCGTTCGATTTCCGGTCCGCGCCGCATTTCGCCTTGATGACGCGCCCGCGAACGGAATTTGTCTAGCAGTTTGCTGAAAAACTCCCAGAGAGTTTGAATGTTGGCGGAGCGGAGTGGTCAGAGAAGGATGCGTGGAAGACCTCAAGCCCAACCGGAATTTCTAACGACGATCAACCTGAATC
>JBEKBA010000159.1:0-4469 GCA_050015635.1 Verrucomicrobiota bacterium | reverse complement strand
CATCTCCACCGTCCATCTCGTCAGCCTAGCTGAAGCGGCTTACAAATATGGTCTGGTCTTCGGCAACTTTGAGTGGATGGCCGGCTTCACGCTCATTTTGCTCTCGCTGTTTTTCGCCCCGCTTTACCTTCGTTCGAGCGTCGCCACTTTGCCGGATTTTCTCGAACGTCGTTTCAATCGCGGCTGTCGCGACGTGCTGTCCGTCGTGTCGCTGTTTTCCGCCATCGTGATTCACATGGGCGTGGCGCTTTACACGGCGGCATGGGTGTTGCGCGGGATTCTTGGCCTCATGCCGGGCGCGACAATTTTTGGCGTGAATGCGCTGATGTTGTTCATCATTGCGCTCGGTACACTGACTGGAATTTACACGATGCTTGGCGGTTTGCTCGCAGTTGTGTGGACAGAAAGCGTGCAAACAATTTTGCTTCTCGTCGGCGCGGTGGTCATCACCGTCACCGGCTTTTTGAAAATTGGCGGCTGGACGGAACTTGCGCACACGCTCGCAACGCATCCGCACCCACTCGCTAGTGTAGCTGGCAGCAAAGTCACCTGGGGTACGGGAAATTTTTTGAGCATGGCGCGTGGCGCGAAAGACCCGAGCGGCCTGGCGTGGTATTCGGTTCTGATCGGCTACCCGGTGCTGGGAATCTGGTATTGGTGTTGCGATCAAACGATCGTCCAACGCGTGCTCGCGGCCAAGGATGAAAAAAACGCGCGGCTCGGCCCACTATTCTGCGCGTTCCTGAAAATCTTGCCGGTTTTTCTTTTCGTATTGCCCGGCGTCATCTGCGTCGCTTTGGTTCAGCAAAAAACTTTTGGCGACAACGCGCCGCAAACGGCTGCGGACACTTATACTTTTCTCATCACACATTTGTTGCCGGTCGGGTTGAAAGGGCTCGTAGCTGCTGCGATGCTGGCCGCTGCGATGCAAACGTGTTCCGCCGCACTCAATTCCACCGCCACGCTCGTCACTTATGATTTGTTCAAACGCTACCGCCCCGACATCAGCGAGCATAAGCTCGTCCACATCGGTAAAATCACAACTTTCGCCGGGACGATTCTCGCCATCGTTTGCTCACCGCTGTTCGGTCATTACACAACTATTTTTGAGGGCATCAACAAATTAATTTCCTATGTTGCGCCGCCGATCACGGCGGTTTTTTTGCTCGGCGTTTTTTGGAAACGGGCTTCGGGCAAATCTGCTTTCATTACGCTCATTGCCGGCATGATGCTTGGTTTTATAGTTTTTTATCTTGATTGGAATAACATTTATCGCGGTGACTTTATGCTCATCGCATTTTTCCTGCTCGTTGCGTGCGTTGTCATCATGGTTGCAACCACGTTTATCTTTCCGGAACCATTTAAACCCGAGGCAAAATTGCTCGTCTGGGAAGATTGGCGTGAGCCATTGCGCGGCGAAGCCGGCGGTCGAGGCCTTGGCAATTATCGCGTGCTGGCGGTCTTGATTTTGGTGGTATTTATCACGCTTTACTTGATTTTTCGCTGAAAAAATGAATTTACAAATTATGAAAACAATTTTTGGACTACCGTGCGGCGTTTTGATTGCCGGTTGTGTGACCCAAAATCCGCCGCAACGTTATTCTTGGGTCATGAATTTGAAATCGGATATGGCTGCGCGTTGCGAAGATTTGCACGCTAAAACAAAGGAGGTTTATTTACTAAAATGAGTTTAATGCTCAAGGATAAGGTTATTTTTCTCACCGGCGGCTCGTGCGGCATCGGCCGTGATTGCGCCAAAGCTTACGCCGCCGAGGGCGCAAACGTTGTCATCCTCGCCCTTGACCGGGAGGGCGTCCAAAAAGTCACAGCTGAACTCGGATCGAATCATCTGGGCATCGTTTGTGATGTCACTCACGACGACGCAGTGAAAGCCGCGGTTGAAACAACCTTGAATCGTTATGGACGATTGGATGCCGTTCATAACAACGTCGGGATTTCATACCCATCAAAACCGCTTCATGAAACCACCGATGCCGAATGGAACGCAGTATTTGACGTGAATTTGAAGGGCGTGTTGCTTACCACCCGTCATGTATACGCCGCGCTGGTGGCGGCTAAAGGATGCATTCTCAACACCTCCAGCCTTGTCGGTGTCATCGGCCAGGAAAATCACGCCGTCTACACTGCGACCAAAGGGGGCATGAACGCGCTGACTAACTCCATGGCACTCGACTACGCGAAGCACGGCATCCGCGTCAACGCCGTCTGTCCCGCCGGCGTATGGACGCCCATGCTTCGCCAGTGGTGCGCCGATCAGTCTGATCCCAGCTCCACTGAACATTATCTTAACGAGATCCATCCGCTGGGTTATTGCCCCGAAGGCACCGCCATTGCCGATGCGTGCCTCTTTTTGCTTTCCGATAAGGCGCGCTTCATCACCGGCCACATTATGCACGTCAGCGGCGGTGCGGAACTAGGTTACCGGCGTCCGCTTTGAGCTTATGATTCAGACCGTTTCCACCCGCGACGAGCGTTATCCCATCGGCCACGGTCACGGCAGCGATGCAATCCATCGAGACCCGATTTATTCCTACGCCGTTACGCTAGTGCAAGATGACCAAGGCCGGATTGGAGTCGGTCTTGCTTTTACGTTGGGCGAAGGCAATCAACTGGTTTGCGCAGCAGCGAAATTCTACGCCCAACAGCTCCTCGGTAAATCCATCCAAGAAATCATGGCGAATTTCGGCGCCGTGCAACGCGCCATGGCCGACGAACAGCAATTCCGCTGGTTGGGTCCGCATAAAGGTGTGGTGCAACTCGCGTTGTCATCCGTCACGAATGCCTGCTGGGATTTATGGGCTAAAACGTGTGAGGTGCCACTGTGGAAACTGCTCCTCGAACTTACGCCCGAACAAATCGTCGCCACGCTCGATCTTTCCTATCTTGAAGATGAACTCACCGCATCCTTGGCGTTGAAGATTATTCGCGAGCATCAGCCGACGCGCAAATCGCGGGAAGGCATTTTGAAAACCGGTTATCCCGGTTACGACACGTCCGTTGGCTGGTTCAACTACAACGATGAACAGGTGCGCGAAAATTGCAAACGCGCCATCGCCGCCGGTTTCACAGCGATGAAATTGAAAGTCGGTTCGCGCAATCCCGAACGTGATTTACGCCGCGCGAAAATTGTCCGCGAAATTGCAGGCGACAAAGCGCGCGTGATGGTTGATGCAAACCAGCAATGGACATTGCCTCAGGCGCTCGATATATGCCAGCGGCTCCGCGCCATCAATCCATTTTGGATCGAAGAACCGACGCATCCCGACGACGTGCTCGGTCACAAAACGCTGGCCGACGCCATCGCGCCGACAAAACTCGCGCTCGGCGAACACGTCCCGAACCGTGTGGTCTTCAAAAATTATTTGCAGGCGAAATGCACCGGGTTTATTCAGGTGGACGCTGTGCGCGTGGCGGGCGTGAGTGAATTCCTCACGGTTAGTTTGCTTTCGCGCAAGTTTGGCATACCCGTCGTGCCGCACGTCGGCGACATGGGACAATTGCATCAGCATCTTGTTTTGTTCAACCACATCGCGCTCGGCCACGAAGTTGTTTTTCTCGAACATATCCCGCACCTGCGCGAACACTTTGTCACTCCGTGCAAAGTTGAAAGCGGCGTTTATCAAACCCCGCAGGAAATCGGCGCGAGTTGCGATTTAAAACCAGCCTGAACATGAACGCGCTGTCCATCGTTGATTCACACGTACACTTGTGGGATCCCGAACAATTTCGTTACGCGTGGCTTGATGAATCGCCAGTTTTGAATCGCACATTTCTTCCAGCGAACTTTTTGGCGGCAAGTGCAAGCGCAAACGTGAACAAAATAATTTTCGTCGAGTGCGGTTGTGAACCAAAGCAAAGTTTGGCCGAAGTGGACTGGGTTTCTGCTCTAGCAAAAGACGAACCACGCTTGCAAGGTATCGTTGCCCATGCGCTGGTTGAGAAAGGCGAAAGCGTTCACGCTGATCTCGCAAAACTGGCAGGCCGTCCGCTTGTGAAAGGGATTCGCCAGAACTTGCAACGCGAAAGCGACACGGAATTTTATCTGCGCCCCGAATTTGTCGTTGGGGTCCGGCTGCTTGCCGAATTTGGTTTCACGTTCGACCTCTGCATCCGGCATGAACAGTTGCGCGCTGCCGTCGAACTCGTGCACCGCGTTCCACAAGTTAACTTTGTGTTGGATCATTTCGGCAAACCGAATGTGCGCGGCAAAAAAATTGAACCGTGGGCGACAGATTTGAAAGCGATCGCGGCGTTACCGAATGTCGTCTGCAAAATTTCCGGACTGGCGACCGAAGCGGATTGGAATCACTGGCAAGTTGCCGATTTGAAATTTTATTTTGAACAGGTGTTGGAATGTTTTGGTTTCGACCGCGTTTTGTTTGGTGGCGACTGGCCAGTGGCAACATTGGCCACGAGCTATGAACGCTGGGTCGAAACTGTCGAGAATT
>JBEKBA010000158.1:0-4679 GCA_050015635.1 Verrucomicrobiota bacterium | reverse complement strand
AAGCAACTGGCCGCGTTGTCCGATCTTGTGCAGAAAATACAGGACTGTGAGTCTGGCTTTGGAAAGAATCTTCAATTGAGAAGCGATTTACTTGAACGCTCGGCCACAGTGCGTGGCAAATTTGCAGCTTACAACGGCGAACTTAAAAAACTTGATGATGGACTGGCTGCAATACAGAAAGCCCGAACATTCAAAGAATTTTCCGAAGGGATCAATCTCATCACTTCGTCTGAATTTACAACCTCACCCGCCGCAACCGCAGCGTTCACGATTCAATCGCTGGAAGTGAGCGATGAAACAGCACTCCGAATTCTCCTGGCGGCCACCAACGCAAGTACTTGGGCTTACATCGAAAAACAGCACTCAGTGAATTTTGTCCCTGAAGTTGTGATGCCCGCCGAGCGGCAAATTTTCCAGCAACTTGACGACGACCCGGCAGTTAATGCAAATCACCAGCATTACCAGCTCTGGCTTGATAGCGATGGGAACAATACCGTGGACTGGATTACGGTTGGGATGTTTGATGCTTCGACCGGTTGGAAACAGATCAAGGCTTGGATGCCATCGGCGTCCGCGACCAGCGCCAACTTTGAGGATCATGACTATGGTTACTTTGACGGTCAATTTAAGTTGTCTCCGACTCAACCTATTTTCCGTCTTGAGCTAATTGGCACTCTTAACGAAGCCTCGGCATTTCATTCCGTAGGCTTGGAAAAAGTTTGGTCGGGTGATGCTTACTCAAAGCCACTGTTGGAAGTTTTGGATTCCATCAAAGATTCGCGCGAAGGTTCGCCGCTTTTCCGGGCGTATCTATTCCTGCGCCTGATGGATTTAATGAATTTGCAGCCCGATGCCTGGGGACTCACGTTTTGCCCGGCGGCACGGATGCACGAAGATAAAATCAAGTCCATTGTCGGCGGGCCATTGGAGAGCGGGGATTGGTTTGTGGCTGGGAAGGTAAATTCGTGCGGCGAAAAACTGGAACAATTTTTTGATTCGGTGAAATCAATTTCATACGCGAAGCAGGCTGACGGGTTGTTGACTCTCACGCGGACTGCTTCAAAGAGCGGGCTGCAATATGTAGGCTTCGTGGGTTTGGACGGCAAACCCAACTTCGTTGATAATTCCGTTTCTGGAGAAGTATTTGGTTACAGTGCCGCCCGCAAACAGCCGGTATTGCTGGCCACTAAAATTGATGCCGGACAGCCGTTCAAAGAACCGGCGATGCCACTGTCGCCATTGTTCTCCCTAGACAGTCCTTGCAAAGAATACCTCACCCAAGCCGGTGTGAATCCAAGTGACGCTTCTTTCAGAGGCGCACTGCCACCGCTGTTTCAAGACGCGGTGCAACCATGAATAATTTCGCCGAATTATCCGACGGAGACGGCGCAAAATTCCTCGTGCGCTGGCGTGGCAGGCAGGAAGGCCCGTATCTCGCGTCCGTCATTGAGGCGAAACTTGCAGCGAATGAAATCGGTTTACTACACGAGATTTTTTACGAGGGCAAATGGGTTACAATTCGTGATTACACCACGGAAAGAGAAACTATTTTGCGCGCGGAAAATCAGGCACGGCAGGAGCAACAACGACGAGAGCGCGAAGAGGCGGAAAGACAGGCGAAAGAACTGGAAAATCAACGGCAATCAGAATTGTTGGCAGAAGAGCGCCGTAGAACCGCACACCTTGAGTCACTTCAATCAAAATCTCAAAATGAACATCCCCCCATTCAACCACTCCCTCCAGCGGATAAAGGATCATCCGGTCTGCGAACTTTCGGGGTTTTACTTTTAATTGGAGGCTTGGCAGTTACTGGATACTTCTTTTTCGCCTATGATACCTCGGTCGATACCGGAGATAGCTCAATTGGTCGCGTTAATAATCTTGGATTGATGGCTGACCGACAAAATGGAATCATCATCGGTATCGGACTTGCAGTTATCGGGACAATTATGCTCGTAATCGGCTCTCGTGGAAAAAATTGAAATACTATGGCACAATTTCCAATCTCACAAATAACCACCGACCGTGGAACTAACAATCCCGACCTGCTTGCGTGGTCGAAGGACGACATCGAAAATCGTTTCGGCTTCAAAGGCGGTCGCTACACCAGCGTCAACCACGCCTTTGCGTTTCTCATCGGTGCGTTGCTGACCGGAATTCTTTATGCCTTGATGCTATTTGTCTTCATCCACCTGCCGGTGGTGTCGAAAGTTGCCACCATTTATATGCGACCCACCAATCAATTTGCGGTGATACCTGCCACTTTTTTCTTCTTTGGCGGAATTGCCATTCTTTTTTTGAAAGGTAGGAAAATAAAGTTTCAGGAGCGTGCCCTGAAATTATCCGCCGTGCCTGCCGAGCCTGAATTTATCCTGACCGAAACAACCGCCGCCACAGTTCTCGCCCGCATCCACGCATTGGTTGACCAGCCGCGCCATTTTGTTTTGCTCAATCGCATTGATCGAGCCTTGTCCAATTTCAAAAACATTGGCCAGGTCAACGATGTTTCGGCAATTCTTCGCGCCCAGGCACAAAATGATGAAGACCAGGTCGCTTCCAGTTACACCGTCGTCAACGGATTGGTTTGGGCGATTCCAGTGCTGGGATTCATCGGCACTGTTTTGGGATTGAGTCTGGCCATCGGCAGGTTCACCCAAACATTACAGGCTGCTGGCGACTTAACTTTGATTCGCGCTTCACTCCAAGGTGTTACCGGCGGACTTGCCACTGCTTTCGAATCAACCCTGGTTGCCCTTACTTTCACGCTCATTTTGCAGCTCGTAATTACATTCCAGCAAAAACGCGAGATGGCTTTTCTCGATGAATGTAATGACTACTGCCACTCGCATATTGTTTCCAAACTCCGTTTAGCTGACCGACAGCCACCACCTGCTCAAATTTCCGCTCCAGTCAAATCATGAGCAGCCGACTGAGAAGCTTGGATTCTAAGATCAGCTTTTTTGCGTTTGCTGACATTATCACCGCCGTCAGCGGGGTGCTTATTTTCGTCGCTTTGCTGCTGGCAACAGATTTGGGGAGGCCAACCAGTAGTAGTTCACAAGCTGTGAATTCTGTAATAGAGTTACGGCTACAGCAAACTTTCTCGCAACAAGCGGAAGTGGATGCGCAAAACCATCGCCTGCAAGAGTTGCTTGCAACTGTGGACACTGCCCCCGATTTGGATAAATTACAGGCCGACATAGCCAGACTGCGTTCACAACTTTCCGAAGAACAAAAAAAGCAGACTACTCTCGCCGACCAGATGACTGACAGCCAAGCGGCCATCGCCGCGCGCGACAAAGTTCTTGGCCTAACCGATTTGAAGGCCACAGTGCAACGCACGGTTCAGGAAAACGAATCCATCGCCCGGCAGGAAGCTAAAGTACGTAGCGAAATGGATGGACTTGATCAGCAGGTTGCGCGTGTGGAATCCCAACTCTTGAAACTTCGTCAGTGGGACGGACAAATCTGGTTCATCCCCGATAAAAGCGCGACGACAAAAGAGCCAATTGTCGTCTTTGTTGATGGTATGGGCGCTACAATTCAACGTGTTGACCATCCAGAACAGCGCAAGCAGTTGGATAAAGACGTTGCCGATTCCGCCTTTAGCTCATATCTCGACACGGCAAAATCGCTCGACCAGTATGTGGTGTTTGAAGTCAAACCGTCGGGAATAGGGCTTTTTCAAGACCTCGTTAAGTCGGCTCGCGACAAGGGATTTGACGTTGGCTACGATGCTTTGGAGGAAGACAAGAATCCACATCTGTCACCTCTCCCGTCAATTGATGAATCCACGCCGCCGACAGATACGTCCACTACCACATCAGCCCAACAGTCGTCCGCCTCAAATGGCAACGCCGGGACTCCAGCCAGTGCAACGCCGGCGGCGTCTTCTCCAATACCAACCAACCCGCCATCCGCTCCTGCAACCAGTGCTCCCGCGCCGCAAAAAAATAAGAGTTGGTGGCAAAAATTTCTTGAATGGGCTGGTCTCTCATAAAATGAACCTTCGCCGAAAAACCCCACCCGACAGCCTTTATTTGTTGCTTGATACTCTGTGCAACGCATTTGGGGGTATCATTCTGCTGGCGGTGCTTGTGGTGTTGCTCACCAGCAAAGAAAAGAGTCAGAGTGTAACATCATCCGATTCCCAAGACATGTTTCAAAGGCGGCTTGCGCTCGCCCAAAATAATCTTCAGGAATCACTTCAGCTTGCAGCCTCGCTAAACGCAAAGGCCAATGATCCGAGATGGAAACAACAGATAGCACTTCTCTCAACTCGAAAAGAACTTCAAGATTCCATCCAGCAAATACGCGACACGGTTTTACAAAATGGCAAAGAGCTTGATGCAGCAAATGCCGCTGACCCTGCGGAACGATTGAAATTTCTTAATTCCGAACTCGCGACGGCACAAGCGCGAAAGCTGGAAATTCAAAATAGCGTTGCCGCAGCAGAAGATAATGTCAAACGCCTCAAGCAACGTCTGGCCGACATGGAAGGACAGGTGACCGCCAAAGTTAATGAATTGCAACGGCCACTGCGTTTGCCAAAGGAATATGAAACAGGAAAGCAGGTGATTTATATCATTGTCCGTTACGATCACATTTATCCGTGCCGCAATTCCGATTTAAGCCGCAATGAAGCTGACATCCATTGGACTATCGGTGCTGATAATGAG
>JBEKBA010000157.1:0-4981 GCA_050015635.1 Verrucomicrobiota bacterium | reverse complement strand
GCTACCAAATAATCCACCGGTCCAACTTCAGCGATAAAGCGTTCAAGTTGCGGAGCTTGATCCAAGGGACGGCGCATCCAAAGAACGTGCCGGTAGATATGTACCGCCGTTCGGAGGATGGGATTGGCAATAACGTGCAGCTCATAATTTTTGCCGCGGGCGCGTTCGGCGGCACCCGCGTAGTGAATATCACTCAAAATGGCAACGGTCACATTGCCCGGCGAAGTTGAAGATTCTACGATTTCTGGTTTCACCGGATTAAAATGTAACTTTAATCAATCTTGTCGGGATTTTCCGCAAAAACCGGCGTAACTCGTCCGTTTGCAAGCGCGTCAGTTTCAAGCGCAAAGCCGCCGCCCATTCTTTTTGCAACAACATTTCCGCGATTTTTTTTGTTCCGGCGGCGAGATTCGTGCGCGCCCAGGCCGGCAGCAGTCCGATTTCACGGAGCAGTTTCAGTTCAAACGCAAAAATAGTTTGCGCTGCGGATTTTTCGCGACAAAGGCAATCGAGAAAATCACGCAGCAATTCATAAACGGCGGGCAGGGGAGTTTCCGTTTCCGTCACCTGCTCGATGAACGCCGCAGCGTAAGCCGCCTGGTGCAATTTAAAAATGTTTTCGCGCAACGCATTATGCGTTTCGCGCAAACCGACTTCGCGCAGGATGTGCAGGTCCGAACGGCGGCTGCGGCTAAAGGAAAAGTCCGCGAGATAAAACAAATCCAGCTTGCCGAGAAACGGCGACTTCGCGCGGCGGGCGCCTTTGGCTGCCGTTGCGATTCGCCCGAAATTTGGCGTGAGCCAGTGGACAATGAGACTGGTTTCTGTGAGCGGTCGCGTACGCAAAATCAGGCCGGAGGCGGATTCAGTCATTTGATTTTCCGCGGCAGGAATTCCGGTGAAATCGAGCCGAGGCTGACGATGTATTTGATGCCGTCGGCAACGGACATGTCGAGCTTCGTGATTTTTTCCTCCGGCACCAGAATCAAAAATCCCGACGTGGGATTCGGCGTCGTCGGCACGAACACGGCCACGATTTTTTCCTTCGTTTTCTGCTGCACCTCGTCGTTTTGTTCGCTGGTGATGAAACCGATGGAATAAATTCCCGCGCTCGGAAATTCCACGAGCACGACGGTCTTGAAGGAATGTTTGTTGCCCGCGAACGCCTCATTGACCTGCTTGATCGCGCTGTAAAACTTGTTCAGCAACGGCACATGCATCATTGCATGATCCATCCATTCGATTATTTTTTTGCCGAAATAATTCCGTCCCAGCCGTCCCGCCACGGAAATTAAAATCACCGCCAACAGCAACGCGGCCAGACTCCAATACCAATGCATAGCGCCGCTGCCCGGCCCGTCGGCACCGTTGCGATGCGTAATGTCGCGCGGCATGAAAAAGAGCAGCGTGTCCGTGACATTCGCAACCGTGCCGAACAACCACACCAAAACCGCAATCGAAATCACCGCCGGCAGTACCATGAAAAGACCCGTCGCAAAATTGGCGCGCCAGCGGGCAAAGAGACTTTTTTGTTCCATGTGGCAGTTTAGAGTTGCCTCATAATTTGCTCAAGGGAAAGCGGTGGGAAAGTCCGCGCAACAAACGATTCTCTTCGCACTTCATTTTACGCCGTGCGGCAATCTGATGATCCTCGTGGCCGAGCAGATGCAAAACGCCGTGAACGATGTAACGCACGACTTCCGATTGCCAGTTCGTACCATACTTGAGCGCTTGAAGAAACGCCTCGTCCACGCAGACAAAAAGTTCACCGCGCAAAAATGTTCCTTCAGTTTTATCACGGTAATCAAATGTGATGACGTCCGTTGAACCTTTATGCTGAAGAAAAGTTTCGTTGACCAGTGCCATCTTCGGCGCGGCAACAAGATTAATCCCGAGTTCTGTTTCTTGAATTTCCAGTTCGGTGAGCAGCGTGCCCACAATTTTCTTTAACAGGCGCGAATTGATTTTCCGCTTGCGCTGGCGATTTGTGATTGTGACGGTCATGCAATCACGCCTTTGCGTTACCACGATGTTCCTCGTAAGCCGTGATGATGCGCTGCACGAGTGGATGGCGGACAACGTCGCGCTTGGAAAATTCGATGACTGCAATGCCGTCGATGTTTTTCAACGCGCAATGCGCTTCGAGCAAACCTGAATGTTTGTGCGGTGGTAAATCAATCTGCGTTTCGTCGCCGGTGATGACCGCCTTTGAGCCGTGGCCGAGCCGCGTGAGAAACATCAGCATCTGCTCCATCGTGGAATTCTGCGCCTCGTCCAGAATGATGAACGCATTGTTCAACGTGCGACCACGCATATAAGCCAGCGGCGCGATTTCAATCGTCCCGCGCTCGGTGTGCTTTTGGATTTCCTCGGCGGGCAGCATATCGTGCAGCGCGTCGTGTAGCGGACGCAAATACGGGGTGATTTTTTCGTAAAGATCTCCGGGTAAAAATCCAAGCGCTTCGCCGGCCTCGACCGCCGGGCGTGTGAGAATCATTCGCGAAACTTTTCCTTCGCGCAATGCCGTGAGCGCCATGGCGACAGCCAGATAAGTTTTGCCCGTGCCTGCCGGTCCGATGCCGAACGTAATGTCATGTTTGCGGATTGCATCGAGATATTTTTTTTGGCCGACAGTTTTGGCGGTGACACCGGGTTTGCGTTCGTGCGTTGTCACGCGGTCGCCGACCATGTCCTTCAACGTCGCCGCGCCTTCGTGTTTTATGACGTTCAGCGCGTGCATGAACTCACGATTCTTCACCAGCGAACCGGATTTCAACAGGCTTTCCAGCGAAATAAAAAGTTGCTTCGCGCGTTCAACGCTGTCCACCGTGCCCTCAAGTTTGATCCAGCCTTCGCGCGCCGTGGCCTTGACCCCGAGTTCGGTTTTCAGCGACTGCAAATTGCGCGGCTCGTGATTGAAAAGTTGTTGCGCGAAACGCGCATTTTCAAAATGAAGGGTTTCGGAGGCCATCAAAAATTATTTCGCAAGTTCCGCGCGAAGTTTCGCCGCCAGTTCGCTCAATGCCTGCGGCAACACTGTCGTGTTCGCCAGCACCGGCATGAAGTTCGTGTCGCCGTTCCAGCGCGGCACGACGTGGATGTGCAGATGTTCCGCGATGCCCGCACCCGCGCTCTTGCCGAGATTGATGCCGAGGTTGAAGCCGTCGGGCTTCATCAATTGCGTGAGTGCGTTGATGCAACGGCGTGTGAGATTCCACAAATCGGCGAGTTCCCCGTCCGTCAGGCCGTTCAAGTCAGCAACTTCCTTGTAAGGCACGGTCATCAGATGTCCGCCGACGTAGGGATATTTGTTGAGCAACGCGAAGCATGTGCGGTCGCGCACGATGATGAGATTCGCCTCGTCGTCGGACGATTGTGCGATGCGCGTGAACAGACCTTCCTTGAGTTCAGGCTTGGGCGACAAAATGTATTCAATCCGCCACGGCGCGTGCAGTGAGTCCATATAATGAAATTAACGCGCAAATTTTATTGGAACAAACTTAAAATCGCCATTACCGCGCGTCCAGTCGCACCCGGTTTGCCGAGCGAAGAAACAATTTTTACGAGTTGCAATTTGATTTTTGTCCGGCGCGATTCATCTTGCAACAACTCCAATGCGGCGCGCGAAATGTTTTCCGGCGTGGCGGCGCTTTGGATGAATTCAGGATAAATTTCTTCGTCCGCGATCAAATTCGGCATGGTCAGCGACTTCACTGTCACGATGCGTTTGGCGATTTCATAAGTGAGCCACGACGTCTTATAGAGTGTCACCGCCGGCACGCCGAAGAAGGCGCATTCCATCGTCACCGTGCCGGTCGAGGCGATGGCAACATCGGCTTGCGCGAGTGCCAGAGGGAGATTGCCAATTTGAATTTCTAGATTTGCGGTGAACGATTTTGCGAGTCGAGATAGTGATTCATTTGGCAAAACTATTTTCGCTTTGGCCAACGGCAATTTTTCACGAATCAGTTTCAACGCAGCCAGCATCACGGGTAAATGTCGTTGCAACTCACTCTTGCGGCTGCCGGGCAGCAAAAGAATTTTTGGCGAAGCCGCTGACACCTCGGACTTCTGGCTTTTGCTTTCTGTCTTCAACCTTTCCACCATCGGATGTCCGACAAATTCCACACGCAACTTCGGCGCGCGCTGCGCATACCAATCCTTTTCGAAAGGGAAAATGCTCAAGAGCAGATCGTAATCCGCCGCCAGCAAATTCGCACGGCCCGGACGCGACGCCCAGACTTGCGGCGAAACGAATTGCATGATTTTCGGATTCCATTTTGAAAACGGATTATTACGGACGTATTCCTTGACTGCGTGGCCGAAGCGCAGATTGAACCCGCCGTAATCCACGCCGATGATGGCGTCCGGTTTGCGCTCAATGGCGAGCGCGAACAGTTGATTGAACAATCGCCGGAACTTGAAATAATTTTTCAGCACGTCGGAAATGCCGGTGACTGAATGTTGTGTCAGGTCAAACGCCAGTTCGACTCCGGCGGCGGACATTTTCGCGCCGCCTGCGCCGAAAAATTTTGCGTCCGGCAACTTTTCGCGCAGCGCGGATACCAGTTCCACCGCGAGCAAATCCCCGCTCGCCTCACCGGCGATGAGCATGAACGCTTTTGATTTCACGGGTTTATTCCGACGAAAGAGGGCATTACAGCTTTGACTCGACAAAGGTTAAAAATTGATTGTCTGAAATTAGGGATTTCTGCCGGTCTTCGTCAGTCAACCAACCTGACTGTTTTTTGTCCGAAAGATATTTAATTGAATCTGTGATTTCTTCAAAGATTTCTACCCGTAATGGCAGTAAAATTTGTCGAATTTCGATGTCAAATGGAATCAATCCGAGAAATACTTGAAAAAGGTAGTTCTTCGCGTAATAAACCCGTGACTCACCAATTCCAATACCGCCGAAACTGACATCGCAATTCCATTTCACATCATCATCATTGATAAATGCTGAACTCTGAAAATATTT
>JBEKBA010000156.1:0-5657 GCA_050015635.1 Verrucomicrobiota bacterium | reverse complement strand
CAATGCCGGCAAACTGGAGAAAGTAACGATCAAGCGGGCAGTCAAAGTGATACTCGCCTAGTGTCCCGGAAATGGCGGCGCGACATTTGTCGAGCATCCGCGCCGCAATCACGTAACCGGCTAGAGTTACGCGCGGGCTGCGCGGATATTCCTTGGTAAGGTCTTTTGCATTTAGTGTCATAATCTCGGTTTTCATAATTAGCTGTTTGTTTATAATTTAATTCAAGCACTCATTTTGACTGAGCGAGCCGGCTTTGAATTCTACTGCATCGTCTTTTAGAGAATTGGATTTAGATTTGCGCGAGGCCACCATCAACACACAGTTCAACGCCCGTCACAAAGCTGGAATCATCTGACGCCAGAAAGAGAGCCGCCCTGGCAATTTCCTCGGGTTGACCGATCCGCCCCATTGGAATGAGTGAAACGAAAGCGTCTTTGACTTCCTTCGGCATCCCAACGAGAGATCCAGTGTCAATCGGACCGGGACTGATCACATTCACGCGAATTTTCCGTTTCTTGAGGTCATTTGTCCAAGTCCGCGCAAAAGAGCGGACGGCGGCTTTGCTTGCATTATAGACGCCAAGACCCTCAAAGCCTTTGAGACCGGCAATCGAACCAGTCATGATGATTGACCCGCCGTCTTTGAACAGCGGCAATGCTTTTTGAACGGTGAACAATGTGCCTCGAACATTCAGATCGAAAGTCTTGTCGAAATGTTCTTCGGTTACGCTGCCAATCGGCACATGCAGTTCAGCAAGACCCGCGCTCGCGTAGAGAATATCAATCTGGCCTTTTTCTGTTTCAACCGTTTGATATAGGCGGTCGAGATCGGAAATTTTGCTTGCGTCCCCTTGAACGCCGGTCACATTACTGCCAATGGACTTGACGGCTTCGTCTAATTGTTGCTGACGGCGACCGGTGATGAACACATAAGCCCCCTCGGCGACGAACAACTTGGCGGTGGCCAGCGCCAGCCCGGAGGTGGCTCCAGTTATTACCGCGACTTTCCCTGCCAATTTTCCCGCTATGTTATTATTCACAATTCGTTCATTTCATTACTAAATTGATGTTGCTGTTATTTTGAACTTTGTGGATGGCTAAGGCAGTTTCGCCGAGAGCACGTCAATCTTGACAATTTGCGGCGGCTTGGCGAGGAGGTCAGGCGCCTTGGACATCAGAGCGGCGGCGACGGCCCCGGTGAGATGACTTTGACGGCCGTCTTCGGTTGCGAACGCATCGAAAATACCGAACGTCGTCGGCCCCATCTGCAAAGCGAACCACGTCACGGTGGCGGGTTCCTGCTCGACAAGAGGGAGCGCGCTGTTAAGAAAATGTGCCACTTCCTGTTCCTTTCCAGGCTTGGCTTCCAGTTGGACCCATAATGCTACTTTGACCATAATTATCCTTTCAGTTGAGTTGTTAATTTCCTTGTTATAGTTCGAATACAGCTTGCAAATCAAACTTCCTCGGTTTTCTGCACTTCGCAAGAAAATTTAATAACATGAAATCAGCTCACATGCCGGGCTTCGTCATGTCATCCTTCATCATGCCTGCATTGAGCACTTTTAGCACTGTATCAGAACTGACGCGGTCGCCATGTTCCTTGCTCACATGCGCGAATAGCACCTTATTATCCGTGTCTATGATGAACGTGGAGGGATAAGCCGTTTCTTTTTGACCATCCCAGCGCAAGCCATAGGATTTTGTGAACGAATAATCAGGATCGAGGACGAACGAAAAATCCTTCGGCCAGTTTCTGTCTTGCAGAAAGTTGGTTGCATGCGCTTTGAGGTCGTCCGCCGGACCCGGATAAACCATCAGGACTTGGACGCCGGCGGCCTTGAGTTTGTCGACGTTGTTGACGTAGTCATGCACCTGTCTCGTGCAGAAGGGACAGTCATAACCCGGCCAGCCGCGCAGTTCAACCAGCACGACTTTGCTCTTGGCTGTCAGATCGCTCAAGCGCACCGTCTGATCATCGAGCGTCTTGAGGGCGAAGTCGGGTGCGTTATCGCCAACTTGCGGAAAGTTTGCGGCGTTGATGGTGAGCGGAAGAGCGCAAGCCAGAGCGGCAAACGCCATTTTACGGAGGTTGGTTACTATCATGATGTTTTGGTGGTTTCTTCTGTGGTTAAACTGCGGTTAATTTTTCACGGCTTTGGCAACCAGCCGCCGGTGGCCTGTAACGGCTCAAGCTCTCCGGTGCGCGTGACCCAGACGGCCAACGCCAGACGGCCAGTGGCTGTTTTAGGATTAGTATCAATGGTGAATTCACCTTGAATTTTGCCGTCTTTCTCGGTCAACGGCTGCTTCATAAGTGCGAGCACGGCAAAATCATGGTTCAAATGGCGGCCCTCGTTTTCTCCCGCCTTTACGTTGGAACTCAATTCAGAATCCAAAAGCGAAATGTAGACTTCATAATCTGTTGTTCCACTTGTTGCGGGTATAAAACTTACCTGCCAGCGATTTGTGCTTTCAGAATTGACCTTGAGAATGCCGGCTTTAGTCCCCGACAGGCCGGGAGCGCCCCTCAATCCGAACCAGTCGTGCCACTCCTTGCCGTTAAGGACAAATTCAGGAGTGTAAATGTTGTCGCTGCCCCACACTGCGGCGTAATTCTGCTGGCGGTTAGAAAATTGTTTGCTCGACCATTTGTCGCGCCAGCCGAGGTAGTCCCAATATTCAACGTGAAAGGCCACGGGCACAAATTCGCCCCATAACCCGGACTCTTTTTTTAGACTGCTCAACCATGATTCGGCGGGCGGGCAACTGCTGCATCCTTCAGAAGTGTAAAGCTCCACCAGTGCCGTCTGGCGTTCGGAACTCTGAAACACAACGGGGGCGGCGTTGGCCGCAACGCACGCAAACATTGCCAAAAACCAAACAATTTTCATCTCGCTGTCAATGTGAGAAAACACGCTGCGGTTTTATTCCATAAAAATTTCTACATTTAATTTCGATAAAAACAGAATAAAACCGCCCGCCGCTTCCTCATATCTGCGTATGAAGAATCTGAAAACCGTTGGAATTGTCGTTTTTGCTGTTGCGGCCATTTCAGCCGCAGCCCTGCTGTTTGGCCAGAGTAAATCCAGCGGAGCTGGAACGGGTTTGTCCGGGACAATGATGCCAGCACCGAGCTGGACACTTCAAAACGCGGACGGCCAGACGATCCATTCTTCTGATTTCAAAGGCAAAGTCGTCATTTTGGATTTTTGGGCGACTTGGTGCCCGCCTTGCAAGGCTGAAATTCCTAGTTTCATCGCCTTGCAAAAAGAATATGGCAAAAGTGGATTGGCTGTGATCGGAGTTTCGGTGGATGAAGGCGGTGCAGACGTCGTGAAGTCGTTTGCGCAACAATCAGGCATGAATTACACGGTGGTGCTGGCCGATGATAAAACGACCCAGGCGTTTGGCGGTATCGAAGCCATACCGGCAACATTTATCATTGATCGAGAGGGGCGCATTGTCACAAAACTTTTGGGTTTTACGGAGAAAGATGAATTTGAAAAAGAACTCAAGCCGCTTCTCAACCTGTGAGCCGTTCAATTCATAAATGTCTTGTGTGCTGCCTCGCGGAAGAATTGCGGGAATAATTTATTCATCATAACTTTCATATCAACGTGAACGACGAAGATTACGAGCGGGCGGTAAATTCCTTTTATGAGGATTTATATCGGTTTGCCTACAGCCTTGCTGGAAATGCGGATGATGCGTGCGAATTGACGCAGGAGGCGTTTGCCAAACTGCTGACCAAGGGCAGTCAGGTGCGCGACCACTCAAAAATCAAATCGTGGCTCTTCACGACGCTGTATCGTATCTGGCTTGGGTGGAAGCGCCGGGATACACGTCATCCGCATTTTGAAATCAGCAGCGTCGAAAATGAATTGCCGCTCGTTACGCCGGACATGGTGGATAAATTGGAAAATGAAGCCGTCAAACAGTCACTTTTTGAACTCGAAGAACGCCATCGCGTGCCATTGATGCTCCACTATTTTGAGGATCATTCTTACGCGGAAATTTCCGAACTGCTTGACACGCCCATTGGCACAATCATGTCGCGACTTTCACGAGCCAAGACGCTGATGCGCAAATCGCTCGCCGCAAAATCCATCGGCACGGAGCACAAAATAATTCCCATTAAACCCGCATCCGAAAGAAAGGAGATGTGACATGAATAACCAAGAAGCCAAGTTAATCCTGCAATCTTACCGTCCAAACGGACGCGATGCTTTAGATCCATTGTTCGCAGAGGCTCTTGAAATGGCCCGGCGCGATCCTGATCTACAGAAATGGTTCGCCGAAGAGCAAGCACTTGATTCGCAGATTCAAACCAAACTGCAAACGGCGGTTCAAATTCCTCGTGATTTGAAAGCGAATCTCCTCGCGCTGCGGAAAATTATTCGCCCCGTGCCGTGGTGGTTTCAGCCCATGAAACTGGCTGCTGCCGCAGCCGTCGTGTTGTTTTTGGGATTGGCCGCCTTTCTCTTGTTGCCGCATAAGCCGACGCAACTGGCTTTGTTCCGCGAGAAAATGGTTCGCTACTCGATGCAGCAACAGGGACACATCACTTTCGAGTCCCCGGACATCGCCAAGATTCAAGAGTGGCTTCGGGACCGAGGGGTTGATGCCAACTTTGAATTGCCAGGTGGTGCTGGACACTGGCGAACATGTGGATTTTTTCGTGATGGATCGCGCGGGGTTGCCGGATTTGCCCGAAAACGGCGCGCCGCAATTTGCATCCGCCAACGGTTTGATGACGGTTACATGGGCGAAAGGCGACAAGGTCTATCTGATGACTGGCAGCGGCGACAAAAGATTTTTCCAGCAACTTCTCCAGCAAGCATGATGGACAAAAATTCAAATTTTTGCGCACTAGCCAACATTTATGACACATGAGCGAGGTGCCAGCTTTTTGCCATGCGAACAGAAAATGAATCCGCCGACAGCCAGAAACCATCAGGACTTTCTGATCCAGAACGGTGGGTGGATTTGCACGGCAACTACCTTTTCAAATATGCGCTGGCACGGTTGCGCGATTCGGCCAAGGCCGAGGACGCGGTTCAGGAAACCTTTCTGGCCGCGCTCAAGGGCGGAAAAACCTTTCAAGGCCGCAGCGCGGAAAAAAGCTGGCTGGTGGGAATTTTGAAGAACAAAGTCTACGACCATTTCCGCAAGTCGAGCCGCGAGACCTCATTCACCGATTTGGAATTTTACAGCGACGAGGAAAGCGGACGTTTTGTCGCGGACGGAATAGAGGCCGGCGCATGGATTCACAAACTCGGCCCGCAGGAATGGCCGAATCAAGGCGAAAGCCTGGACAACGAGGTCTTTTGGAAAACGTATCGTGAATGTTCCGATAAATTGCCGAAAAACGTCGCCGTCGTTTTCAATATGCGAGAAGTGGATGGCGTCGAAAGTAAGGAAATCTGTGCGTTATTGGATATTTCGGAGAATAATTTGTGGGTAATGCTGCACCGGGCACGTATGGCCTTGCGCCGGTGCCTTGAGACCAACTGGTTCGGAAAAATGTGAATGACTGTAAGTATTTGAGAGGTTCGCCGACAAATCTTCAGTCATGAATAGACTGTTTAAGGCTATCCGCGCGCTTTCACCAAGTTGCAAAGAGGCCATACGCTTGCAGTCCGACGCGCTTGACC
>JBEKBA010000155.1:0-4877 GCA_050015635.1 Verrucomicrobiota bacterium | reverse complement strand
GAATCCCGAAGGGTTGGAGCCTTCGGCCCTCCGTGCAAAACAGAAGGAGCAGGCCTTGGCTTACCTTGACAAAAGACTGCGCATCATTGGATGGGATAAATCTGATTGTCTGAAACGGGAGGTAATGGAGGAGGATGCGCGTCAGGCGGCGGCTGTGTTGCCCGCACCGGAGGTGCTGGAAAGGCTTATGCGTTACGAGACCATGCTGCATCGGCAGTTGCATCGTGACATGAACCAGTTGGAGCGGTTGCAACGGATTCGGCTGGGCGAGGCGGTTCCGCCGCCGCTGACCATGGAGGTGTCGAATGGGCATTGAAAGCCAAATGGCATTTTTACCAAACGAACCCATCTTGGAAGTTTTCCAAAACAACCTTGAAAATTGGCCGCACAGCGCAGGGCGCTGTCCCCCATTACTCATTCGTCACCCGTTCACCGGCACTGCGGGAATACGACGCATGACAACAGAACCGGGTATCGTTGTGAATGCACAAGTTTATCCTGCTTTTGCGCGAGCATAGTTGATAGTTATGCTGAGGCAAGAAACATGGTATTTCCTTGGGGCGCTATCGGCGTGGTATGCTCCAATCATGACAGAGTTACTGGAAGCGAACGAGCGAAGTCAGGCCGAACCCGGCAAGCCGGACTCGCAGAAGCAAGCCGGGAAGATGCAGGTCGGCGTTGACAGTTTCGCCGCCCGATTCGCGGACGACGGCGGCGGCAATGAAGTGAGTGCGTCGGACAGTGTCCGCCATTTGGTTGAGCGGATCGAACTTGCGGATCAAGCGGGTTTGGACGTGTTCGGAGTCGGGGAACATCATCGCCGGGAATTTCTCGATTCCGCGCCGACGGTCATTCTCGCAGCGGCGGCGGCCCGGACGCAACGCATCCGCCTCACCAGCGCCGTCACCGTGTTGAGCGCCGCCGATCCGGTGCGCGTGTTCCAAAACTTTGCCACCCTCGACTTGCTCTCGCAAGGCCGGGCGGAAATGGTTGTTGGTCGCGGTTCATTCATCGAATCGTTTCCATTGTTTGGTTTGCAACTCGAGGACTACGATTCGCTGTTTGCGGAGAAGCTGGATTTGCTGCTCAACATCCGTGAAAACGAATTCGTTCACTGGACCGGCAAACACCGGGCGCCGCTCACCGGCCAGGGCGTTTATCCGCGGCCGATGCAGAATCCGCTGCCAATCTGGCTGGGTGTGGGCGGCACGCCGGAATCGTTCGCCCGAGCCGGGATGCTGGGATTGCCACTGATGATTGCCATCATCGGCGGCGAGACGCGGCGGTTCCGTCCGCTCGTTGACATCTATCGGGAATATGGCCGGCGCGCGGGACATGCGCCCGACAAGCTCAAAGTCGGCGTTCACGCCCTGGGTTACGTCGCCGAAACGACGCAACGGGCGATTGACGATTTTTTCCCGGGTTACGCCAAATCCTTTACCCGCATCGGCAGGGAACGCGGCTGGCCGCCAGTCACCCGCGTCCAATTCGATGCCGTGCGAGGCAGGCATGGCGCGCTGTTGGTCGGCAACCCCGACGAAGTGGCGGAAAAAATTCTCCGCCACAGTGAAGCGCTGGGCGGCATCTCGCGGATCACTTTCCAGATGGACGTGGCCGAATTACCACAGACAAAGCTGCTACGCGCCATCGAGCTGCTCGGTGGCCTGGTCGCGCCCGTCCTGCGCGGGAAAGCCTATCAAGGAGGATAAGTCCACATGGCTTCCCTCCCTTTTTGCCGGGGAAGGGGACAAATGCCACGTCACCATGCCAACCTCGAAAAAGGCCAAGCAGCAGCAAAAAACTGCCATTTCACCCGCTTTTCCTTGGTTTGCTTGCGATTTAAGGCTTTTGCTTCATGTAACCAGAACTGGTGACTGGATGGGGACGCCACCTGTGTTATTTTTATCACGTCGTTGATGCAGAAATGCAGTGTTCCGTGTGTGTTGTAAAGCGTATGTCTGCGGCGCTGCGTCCGACAAAATTCGTAGTTGGGCATCTGCGAATCAGGGTTTTGTGCCTAGTTCTCATTGGGAGGCCGGAGTAGTGTCCGGCCTCTCTTTTTTTCCCCCATTATCTCCGCACCTTGCGGTATGCCACCGTTACCTTCAAATTGATGCACCGCAGATTTTACTGGTTTAATTAATTATTTTTGCACAAACTGGTTTGTGATTAAAAATAAGCCCACGCGCCGCGCCCGTATGAAACCGCTGGAAACCGGTCAAGTCTGGCGCATGGCGGAATTGAATCTTCAGGTCGGACTCGTGGGCAAATTGCTGGTGCATTACAAACTGGCCAAACCCAACGCCGTCCGCATTCCCAATTCGGTCAGCGGCATAGCGACCATTGAGAAATTTCTGAAGAAGAACCGGGCCGTCCTGGTCCGGAAATAGTCCTTGCGGACGGGCAGCGTGACGGTCCTTGCGGACGGCCACCAAATACGGACGCCGCAGTGCTACAAATTTTCTGTCAACGTTCCATCTTTTCCCCAATTCAGGAAAAGATAAACGGCAAATAAATCAACGATCCAGCAAACGCCCGCAATCAAGAAATGCATTGTGCGCTCATGCCCGGCAAGCAGCCTGTCCTCACGGTTAAGGGCGGCTTTGGTGGCAGGGGACGGATGTTTTAACCAGGCCATGGCAGCCCCGGCCCGCTGAAGGTGGCGATAAGAATGCGGCCCAACCCGCGGCGTCGCCAGCCAGACGAATTGCAGAATCAAAACAACAAGGATGATGACGATTTTGTACGACGTCTTCATTCAAAGCGGCGGCTGCGACCTGACATTTCCAAATCCGCGCCACACTTTCACTTGAGCGAGGCCATGTCAATGACGAAGCGGTATTTCACATCGTTCTTCACAAGGCGGTCGTAGGCTTCATTGATCTTCTGGATGGGGATGAGTTCGATGTCGCAGGTGATGTTATGTTCGCCGCAAAAATCGAGCATTTCCTGAGTTTCACGGATGCCGCCGATGAGCGAGCCGGCGAATTGTCGCCGCCCCATAAGAAGGTTGAAAACGTTCACGGGCAGGGGTTGGGGTGGCGCGCCGACCTGGGTCAACGTTCCATCACGTTTCAACAAGGTGAGGTAGGCATTGATGTCGTGCTGCGCCGAAACAGTGTCGAGAATGAAATGGAAACTGTTGAGGTGTTTTTGCATCTCGTCCTGATTCCGGGAGACAACCACTTCGTGCGCGCCGAGTCGCAGGGCATCCTGCGTTTTACCCGGCGAGGTTGTGAACAGCACCACATGAGCACCAAATGCGTTCGCGAGTTTCACCCCCATGTGACCCAGCCCGCCAAGGCCGACAATCCCGACTTTTTGTCCTTTGCCGACTTTCCAGTGGCGCAAGGGAGAATAGGTGGTGATGCCGGCGCACAGGAGCGGAGCCGCAGCCGCCAAATCCAGATTCCCCGGCACGCGCAGCACATACGATTCATCCACGACGACGCTGTCGGAGTATCCGCCGTAAGTCATGCCGCCGGTTTGTTTGTCCGGGGCGTTGTAGGTGAAAGTGGCGCCGTTTGCGCAGAATTGTTCGAGGCCATCCTTGCAATTTTCGCAGACGCGGCACGAGTCCACCATGCAGCCGACGGCGGCGATGTCGCCTTCCTTGAATTTCCCGACCTGCGCGCCGACTTTCACGACGCGTCCGAGGATTTCGTGGCCGGGCACGCACGGATAAGTGGTGCCCTGCCATTCGTTGCGGGCAATGTGGACATCCGTATGGCAGACGCCGCAGAAAAGAATCCGGATTTGCACATCATGCGCGCCGGGATCGCGGCGTTGGAAGGAAAACGGCGCGAGCGGCGAAGTTTGGGTCAGGGTGGCAAAAGCTTTGGCGCTATACATGTTTTTATTTTTATCACAGCCGCCAAATTTTTCCACTAATTTTCGGACGCGGAAAGTTAAAATTTCAAAAGTTCCACAATTGACACACGGGCTTCATATTGGCGTAACGATTCCCATTCAGATTTTGGCGCAGAGGATTTAAGTTTATGCACCCTGACAATTTTATTGAGCGGCGAACAGCAGCGAACGGGAGCTTGCGCCTGTTCTCGATCTATGCGGATTATCCCGCTTCCGTGCTTGCCAAATGGGCAACCGGCACGATCACCAAACTGGCCGGCAAGCGCTGGAAATCTTCCACGGAGATGTGGACTGTGAACTTCCTGGGCGCAAGTGGGTCAATCGGGAAAATGATTCTGGAGGGCGCGGCGGATGCCGATGTGCTCATCATCGCGATGAGTTCGCTGGAGCAGCGCGAAACGGGACTGATGCAATGGCTGGATTCCCTGGCGGCCGAAAAAAACAACCGGCTGGTTCCCGGATTGCTCGTCGGCCTGCTCGGGGATGAAGAGAATAAGGCGCAAGAATTGAAATGGACGGTGAAACAATTCATCCACTGCGCCCAACAGACGAACCGTGATTTCATCTGGCACTGGATGGAACGGAATGCGATGAATGATTCCGACTGGCTGACTGAAGGGGTGGAGACGATGTTGTCCCGCAAACAGTTCGCGTGCGACGAAGTTGTTTTTCAAGAAACAATTCACGCGTAGGTCCTTGCGCCTGACGGCGCGGGGACGGGGGATTGGGGTCTGGCGTCTGGGAACTGGGGACTGGGAAAAAAGAAAAAGCAGACACGGATTAGCACGGAAAGGGATTTTAACCGCCAAGACGCCAAGAACGCCAAGGATTTTTGGCAGTGGCTTAATTTAGCTGTAGCGTCGAGCCTATGGCTCGAAATCGGCGCACAGCACCGACACTACAATAATCAAATTGAACCAATACCTTTTTTGGTTGAATCTCCGCCCGCACGGATTATTGTTCAATCATGAAGATCACAAATTTTAGGAATCTTACGGTTCTTCTAT
>JBEKBA010000154.1:0-4938 GCA_050015635.1 Verrucomicrobiota bacterium | reverse complement strand
TTCACGGTTTTTGATGAAAATAACACGCCGGGACTGGACAGCGACCGGATTGTTTATCTGTTTGAAGACAGTCACACGAATCTTTGGATTGGAACCGATCGGGGTGACGTGGCATTGGTGAGAAACGGGCAATTCCAGAATCTTATCGTCGGGGGCAGCGGCCACGGACGGCTGAAGTCGGCCTGCGAAGATTCATCCGGCGCGGTGTGGCTTTACACGACGGACGCGCAACTGGCCCGCTACCAGGACGGAAAGCTTGAGGTTTTGAATCTGAACTTCAATCCGCTGGCGATTTGCCGGATGGTTGCCTTCGAAAAATCCGGCCTGCTCTGGGTTGGCGAAGACTGGGGGATGTTTTCCCTGCGTCCGGCCAACTTTAAACCGCCGGCCCTGGCCATTGAACAACTTATCCAGGCGCGAAAGCTTGATTTTATTCTGGCCAGCCGGGGCGGCGGAATCTGGCGGCTGATGGACGGCCGGATTCAAAAATGGAATTCCACCCGGGTTGAAAGGGATTTCGGAACGTATCCGTGGGGCAATTCAGCCGTGACTTCCGCGTGCGAAGATCAGGAGGGCAATCTGATTGTGGGGACGCTGGGCGCGGGCGTTTTTTGGTATGATGCGGACGGAAATTACCGGCAAATCTCGACCGGTCAGGGATTGTCCCACGCGGGCGTTCTTTCCCTGTGCCTGGATCGCGAGGGAAATCTCTGGGCGGGAACCGACGGCGGCGGCCTGAACCGGATCAAAAGGAAAATTTTTGACGCACCAAGCGGGCTTCATCCGTGGACGGTGCAATCGGTGTCCGCCGATGCTTCCGGCGGTTTGTGGATGGCGTTCAACGGTTCGGGCCTGTCTTATTGGGTCACAAATTCCGCGCGGGATTTCGGCGTGGGATTCGGTTCGAATGCCTGGACGGTATTGGTGGATCAAAAGCAACAAGTCTGGGTTGGCACACGGGGCGAGGGACTTTTCCGGTTCCAGACAAATTATTTTCGACCCGCGCCGGGCGCGGAAATCCTCGGCCCGCAAATTTTTGCCTTGTTTGAAGATCACAATGGACAATTGTGGGCTGGCACGCAAAACGGACTGGGGCGTTGGGATGGCTCGGATTGGAAGATTTTAACAACGCGGGACGGCCTGTCGGAAAATGTCATTCGCGCCTTTACGGAAGATGCCGCCGGAAATCTTTGGGTTGGCACTGAAACCCGGGGCTTGATTTTTTTCAACGACGGAAAGTTTGTTTCCTATCAAGCAACGGAAAAGGGCCTGCCCGGCAACGACATTTCCTGTCTTTACGAGGACGCGGACGGCGTTTTGTGGGTTGGCACTTCCGGCCACGGCCTCGCCCGTTTTTACAACGGAAAATGGACGCGTTATTCGACGGACAACGGCCTGGCCAGCGACAGCATCAGTTACCTCATCGAGGACACGGCGGGTGATTTATGGGTGGGTTCCAACATGGGCCTGATGCGGATTCAAAAAAAATCGCTGAACGATTTTGCGGACGGGAAGGTGAACTTCATTTCCTGCCGGACTTACGTGGAAACCGACGGGCTGCCGACGCGCGAATGCACGGGCGGTTCGCAACCCGCCGCGTGCCGCACCCGCGACGGCAAATTATGGTTTCCCACGGCCAGAGGCCTGGTATGGGTGAATCCGGCGGAACTAAAACCAAATTTGCAGCCGCCGGCGGTCATGATCGAGTCCGTGCTGGTTGACGATGCAAAAAAAACGAATCGTCTCGGTTCGGCGTGGCCGCAACCCGTCATTATTCCGCCCGGTCACAACCAATTGGCAATTGATTATACGGCCTTGAATTTTTCCGCGCCGAACGCGGTGCGCTTCAAATACAGTCTGGAAGACTACGACCACCAAAACACGTGGACAACCGACCCCGGCAATGTCCGCGTGGCGCAATACAACGAGGTGCCGCCGGGACACTATCGCTTTCAAGTCATTGCGTGCAATGAGGACGGAAAATGGAACGAAACCGGCAGCGTTCTGGAAATCACCGTGCAACCGCAATTCTGGCAGACGGGCTGGTTCCGGGCCGTGGTCATCGCAGGCGTTCTTGGAATGGTGATTGCGATTGTCCGTTATTTATCCACCCAAAAACTACGGCGCCAATTGCAAAGGCTCAGGCAACAGGAAGCGCTGGCAAAGGAACGCGAGCGCATCGCCCGCGACCTGCACGATCAACTCGGCGCGAACCTGACGCAAGTGACCTTGCTCGGCGAAATGGCCGAGGCCGACAAATATGCGCCCGACGAGATCGAATCGCACGCGCGGCAGATTTCCCAGACCGCGCGCGAAACGACCCGTTCGCTCGATGAAATCGTCTGGGCGGTCAATCCGTCCAACGACACGCTGGAAAGCCTGGCTGACTACGCCTGCAAACACGCGCAGGAATATCTTGCGCTGGCCGGACTGCGTTACCGCGCGGATTTGCCGGCGCAATTGCCCGCGATACCGATTCCCCCGGAAGTCCGGCACAATGTTTTTCTCGCGTTCAAGGAAGCGGTCAACAACGTCGTCAAACACGCGCAGGCTTCCGAGGTGTGGATACGATTGCGCCTGCGGCCGGAAAGTTTTATTTTGCAAATCGAAGACAACGGTCGGGGAATGGGAAATCAGGATTCGGCGCGAACCCGCAACGGACTTCACAATATGCGCAGGCGCATGGAGGACATTCGCGGGGAATTTTCCGTTGTTTCCGGAACAAACGGCGGAACGGTTGTGCGCCTGAAAATTCCGCTGACAAAAAAAAACATTTAGGAACTTATGCCCGTTTCCGTATCCATCGTCGAAGACAATGACAAGCTGCGTGAAACGCTGGAGCGGGTTCTGAATCGCGCCGACGGTTTCCGCTGCGTGAGTCAATATGCGAACGGCGAGGACGCGCTCAAGGATTTGCCGCAAGTCCGCCCCGATGTGGTGCTGATGGACATCAACCTGCCCGGCGCAAACGGCGTCGAATGCGTGCGGCAACTGAAAAAACTTCTGCCGGGAATCCAGGTGATGATGCTCACGGTTTATGAGGACACGGAGAACATTTTCAATGCGCTCGCCGCCGGGGCGAACGGCTACCTGCTCAAACGCACGCCCGGCAGGGAACTGCTGGAAGCCATTCAGGCGGTGCATCGCGGCGGTTCGCCGATGACGATGCACATTGCGCGCAAAGTCGTGCAATCCTTTCAACGGTCCGCCGCGGCGGAAGCAGCAACCGAAAATCTCTCCGAGCGGGAACAGCAGGTGCTCGACCTGTTAAGCCGGGGTTTGATGTATAAGGAAATCGCGGACAAACTCAACATCCGCTACGAAACCGTCCACACCTACATCCGCCGCATTTACGAAAAACTGCAGGTGCGGACGCGGACGGAAGCCGTCGCTAAATTTTTAAAACGATAACCCATGGCGGATGAGAATAAACCCGGGGTCGAAAAACCGGAAGGTGACCGGCGGCGTGGTCTGGTTGAGGCGATTTGAAACAAAAAAAAGCCCCGCGATATGCGGGGCTTGATTAAAAATGGGGCTGATTTACTTCCGGCGGCGAATAGCCAGAAGACCCGTCAAACCGGACAATCCGAACAGCACCATGCTGGAAGGTTCGGGGACTGCCACGGTAAAATATACACCGGGAGTCGAACCGAAGTTAAATGTGCTGGGGTAGCCGGATACGTTGTTCGGCGCAAGGAACTGGTTTGACAAACTGCCGCTGCCGCCGTCGCTTCCGATGTCGGCAAGCACTTCTATCGAACTCGAGTTATTCAAAGCTGAAAGCGGTATGGCAAACTCCCACCCGGTCGTAACACCCAACGCTCCCGCTCCAGTGTTGCTCCCCACGCCGGCGGCACTGGATTCGTTCACAGCAAGCGTTACGTTATATACGCCGCTGATAGTCCCACCAGCGTCCGCAGTTGAACCTGCGTAACCACCCGTACCGGCAACCAGGTTAAAGATATTGGCATAAATGGTACCCGCATAAGTGTTAACATCCAAGGCTTCTGTGGCGCTGAACCCGGGACTGAAAACCGAGCCGTCCATATTTTGTGTCCCGGTGGATGTATAGCTGCCGCCGGAAACGTTAAAAGTACTTTCTCCTCCCGCCTGACCGGTGGATAAATAAACTTGTAAAGAATTGCCATCTGACGTGTTGCCGGCGAAAAAGAGATAAAGATTCCCGCTTGCTATGAGGCCGTAACCGGCATCCAACTGATTTCCACCGCTTGCTGCTGTGGCTGTCCCATAATCGGTGCCGACGGTTTGTACGGACAACGCGCTGCCGAATGCCGGGTCGTAACTGCCATTTATACTGGCTGGTTGGGCATAAGTTGATACAGCAGCGCCTAAAAAGGCCGACACTCCCCCTGACGTTAAAAACATCTTGTATTTCATATTTTTAGCTGGTTGTTTTTGACTTCTGACTGATTTGGTATGCAAATATTAGCCGAGTAGCCGGAAAATTACTACCGCATGTTTGTGCGGTAAGCCTGCGAGGCCTTATATCCCAAGCGAACCAAGCTTTTCAAAAAAAGAGCTTATTTTATCAATGGATTCAATCACTGGACTTATATTTCGCTGCTGTTCGTTTTCTTGGATTCCCTGTCCCGATGCGATGCTGACCAAATGAACAAATTCGGCTCTTTTTTCGGCGGGCACATCTTCAATAATGAAGCCTTTCCACCGATGCAGTTCAGCTATGTTGACGAGATAAAATTTCTGAAAATCGGGGTGCGGCTGGTGGATTTCAATTCGCAATTTCGACAGGAAGCTCAGAAACTCTCGCCGCCGGTTTGCGATTTCAATTTCTCGGCTGCGTCTGTTTTGCCACCCATTGAGAAGCCATCCCCCGAAAAATCCCAAAATGCCAGCCAGAAAGCCACCCAAGACCGTGAGAAACACCTGAAATTCATGTTCGTTCATTTTGTCTTGCCT
>JBEKBA010000153.1:0-6811 GCA_050015635.1 Verrucomicrobiota bacterium | reverse complement strand
TATCGCCGACGGCTGGTGAGCAGTGGAGCAATTCAGTGTTCACGGTGAGCGGGCAGGCCAGTGACAATGTGGGAGTGGCTGATGTGTATTATTCGCTGAACGGATCGGGTTGGACGAGTGCCTCGACCGGGAATGGGTGGACGAACTGGACGGCGAATGTGACGCTGACAGCGGGAACGAACACGATAGCGGCGTATGCGGTGGACACCGGCGGCAACGTCTCGACGACCCAGAGCGTCAGTTTCGTCTATGTTGCGGCTGAACCCTTGGTCGCACCCTTGACCGTATTGATTAACGGTAATGGCACGGTGAGTCCCAATTACAACGGAGTGATGCTGCATGTGGGGGTTGACTATGCGATGAGCGCGCAAGCCGGATCGGGTTTTGGGTTCGCCAACTGGACGGGCAGTATGACGACCAACCGCACGACGCTGAAATTTAAGATGGGGCCGAATCTGACGTTCAAGGCAAACTTTGTAGATATACGAAAGCCGACGGTGAGCATTGTTTCACCTAAGTTGAATGAACATTGGAGCAATTCAGTGTTCACGGTGAGCGGCAAGGCCAGTGACAATGTGGCTGTGGCTGATGTGTATTATTCGCTGAACGGATCGGGTTGGACGAGTGCGTCCTTCGGGAATGGGTGGACAAACTGGACGGCGAACGCGGCGCTGGTACCGGGGACGAACACGATAGCGGCGTATGCGGTGGACACCAGCGGCAACGTCTCGACGACCAATAAGGTGAATTTCTTGTATGTGGTGCCCGAGCCATTGCATGTGCGGATCAACGGGCTGTGGCCGGCGGGAGGGGCGGTGGTGACTCCGGGCGAGGTGAGTCCCAATTACAATGGGGCGATGTTGGACGTGGGGGTGGACTATGCGATGAGCGCGAGAGCCGAATCGGGTTTTGCATTCACCAACTGGACGGGCAGTTGGACGACCAACGGCGCGACGTTGAGATTCAGGATGACGACGAATCTGACGTTCACGGCAAACTTTGTGGATATACGAAAGCCGACGGTTAGCATCGTATCGCCGAAAGCGAACGAGAAATGGAGCAACTCTGTGTTCACGGTGAGCGGCAAGGCCGGTGACAATGTGGCTGTGGCTGATGTGTATTATTCGCTGAACGGATCGGGTTGGACGAGTGCCTTCACCGGGAATGGGTGGACGAACTGGATGGCGAACGTGACGCTGGTACCGGGGATGAATGTGGTTCAGGCGTATGCGGTGGACACCAGCGGCAATGTGTCGGCGACCGACAAGGTGAGTTTCCTCTATATTTTGAAAGCGCCTTTGACCGTATTGATTAACGGTAATGGCACGGTGAGTCCCGATTACAATGGTGCCCTGTTGCAAATCGGGGAAAATTATTCGATGACCGCCAGGGCTGGATCGGGTTTTGTGTTCACCAACTGGACGGGGAGCTTGATGACCAACGGCGCGACACTGAGATTTACAATGGCATCGAACCTGATGTTCAGGGCGAACTTTGTGGTCAAGACCCTGCCAAGGTCTCAAGCACAGTCGTCCAAATCGCAATTGAGCGTGCAGATTTTGCCGCCCGAAATCAGCGACCTGAGCGTGAATCAGAGCCTGGCCACCATTTCGTTCGAGAGTGCAACCGGTCTGCTTTACACATTGGAAAGCAAAGATTCGTTAACTGATACGAACTGGACGGCGTTGCCCGCTTCAATCCTGGGAACCGGTGAGGGCGTCAGTTTGACCGACTCCAATGCGCCGCCGGCCTGTCGCTTCTACCGCATCCGCGCCCAAGCCGCACCGTGAGTTGATTACTGTTTTCAAGTGCCGGCCAATCACCGGTCTGTATTCCGATGAAAAAATCCGATGGAATCCTATCTCCGCGTTTGTCTGAATTCCGGGTGCGGTGGCGTTCACTTTTCTGCCCAACATAACCCCCCCCGTCAAATCCACTTGGCAGTCGTGGCCTGCTTTGTTTAATTGGCCGCGCCGAATGAGAAAATTGCCCGCCATCGTCCCGCTCGTTTTTTTTATAGCGGCTTTTCCATTCACTTCTTTGGCGCAGGAACAACAGGCGTGGGAAGTGCAGGCGCTCAACCAAATCGTGTCCGGCGGGCCTGTTGGCAACGTGACTTTCGACATGGCTTCAGATACGGCGCACGGTACGAACGGCGTCTTCGTCAAATACGGTGGCGCGGTGCTGACGGCGGACAGCGCGTCGGTGAATTTGCAGACCGGCGAGGCCGTGGCCGACGGCAATGTGCGCATCGAGGAAGGTGATGAAATCTGGCTCGGCGAACACATCAACTACAATTTCAAGACGCACCAGATGCGCAGTGAACAATTCCGCACGGGCAAAACGCCGGTGTTCGCCCAAGGTGAGCAATTGCAAGGCGACACGAGCAACAAGGTCTACAACGCGCGCCATGCTTTTGTCACGACCGATGATGTGAGCGACCCGGCCATTCGCATCCGCGCCAGCCGCGTGAAAATTGTTCCCGGCCAATACATCGAGGCGTGGAACGCGGTTTTGTTTTTGGATGGCGTGCCCTCGTTTTATTTTCCGTATTACAAGCGCGTCCTGGGCGCGCGCGCGAACAACCTGAATTTTTTAGCCGGCTACCGCAGCGCTTACGGGCCGTTTTTGCTGAACACCTACTCGTTTTACCTCGACACCGTGGCGGACGGCAAAATTCATCTCGACTACCGCGAAAGACGCGGCGTTGGCGCGGGGCCGGATTTGAATCTGCACCTCGGCCAATGGGGTGATGCAACATTCAGTTATTATTATCTCCACGACCACGATCCCAACGAAAGCATCAGCACGAACAGTTTCTCGAATCTGGGAACCATTCCTGAAAACCGCCAGCGTTTTTATTTTACATATCAAGCGACACCATTCACGAATCTGAACGTCAAGGCGCTGGTGAATTACCAGAGCGACCCACTGGTACTGCATGATTTTTTTGAAAATGAATACACGCAAAATCCCCAGCCGAACACGTTCACCGAAGTCAACCGTTATTGGGAGAACTGGAGTCTGGACGCCGAAGCCACGCCCCGCCTCAATAATTATTTCGATCAAGTCGAACGCCTGCCGGATGTGCAACTTACCGGTTTTCGCCAGCAACTTTTTAACACCCCGGTTTATTACGAGAACCAAAGCTCTGTCGGTTACTACCGGCAGTTTTTTGCCGACACGAATGAATTATTGTTCACCAATGCCAATGACACACTACCTGGTTATTCGGCCGCGCGCGCCGACACGTTTCATCAACTCCTGCTGCCGTGGACATTTTTCAACTGGCTTAACATCACCCCGCGCGTCGGCGGACGGTTCACTTATTACAGCTCCGAAAGCGGCGCGGGCGGTACCAACAGTGAAGCCTACCGCACGGTTTTCAACACCGGCATCGGAGCGTCATTCAAGGCGTCGCAGCTCTGGGCGGCCGCGACGAATTCATTTTTACAAATTGACGGTCTGCGCCACGTCATCGAGCCGTCGGTGAATTACGTTTTCGTGCCGAACCCCAGTACGCCACCGTCGCAGTTGCCGCAGTTCGATTCCGAATTGCCGAGTCTGGAACTTCTGCCAATTCAGTTTCCCGACTACAACGACATTGATTCGATTGACAGTCAGAACGTCATCCGCTTCGGCCTGCGCAACACGCTGCAAACCAAACGCGACGGGCAACTCGACAATTTGTTCAACTGGAACGTCATGCTCGACTGGCGGCTCAAACCGAATTCCGGTCAGCAGACATTCGATGATCTTTATTCCGACCTTGCATTCAAGCCGCGCTCGTGGATCGCGCTCGAATCGCAGACGCGCTACAACATCAACAGCGACGATTTGAATCTGGCGTTTGAGCAACTCACGTTCACGCCGAATGATCGCTGGAGCTGGGGACTCGGTTACTGGTATCTGCGCGGCGGCACGTGGGGCAATGACACCTGGAACGGGAATAATTTTATCACCAGCACGATGTTTTATCGGTTGAACGACAACTGGGGCTTCCGCGCGACGCACGATTTTAACGCCGAGAACGGCCGTTTGCAGCAGCAGTTTTACACCCTTTACCGCGACCTGCGCAGTTGGACGGGTGCGCTGACGTTCCGGGTGATCGACAATGATACCGGCCCGACAGATTACACCGTCGCCTTTACCTTCTCGCTCAAGGCGAATCCGCGTTACCACCTTGGTGACGACACCGTGCAGCCGTATAGCCTCGTCGGCGAATAAATTTTTACGGCGCGTTCACCGGCAGCGAAATGCTGAATATCGAGCCTTTGTTCATTTCGCTTTGCACTTCAATTGTGCCGTGATGTTCGAGCGCGA
This sequence comes from Verrucomicrobiota bacterium, assembly GCA_050015635.1. Lineage (GTDB taxonomy): Bacteria > Verrucomicrobiota > Verrucomicrobiia > Limisphaerales > UBA11358 > UBA11358. The sequence goes on along the minus strand of JBEKBA010000153.1, from coordinate 2,488 downwards.
TGCGGTGGGAAATCGCCAGACCCAGACCTGTGCCGTTTTTTTTGGTCGTGAAAAACGGCTCGAACATCCGCCCCAGATTTTCCGGCGCGATGCCCACGCCTGTGTCTCGGATTTGAATTCGCAGCGCGTGCAGGCCGTTTTCGCCGTCCACGATTTCCGTGCTGACGGTCAACGTGCCATTCGTGCCCATCGCTTCGAGCGCGTTGAGCAGCAGGTTCATGAACGCCTGCTGCAATTGCGCGTCGTCGCCGCGCACCGTGTCCGGTCCGGCCCGGTAATCGCGCGTGAGTGAAATCAATTTCCCGCTGATTTGGTTTTGCAACAACCGCAGCGAATGATCAAGCACTTCATGAATTTTTACCGTTGTGAACAGGCAGGACTTCGGCGCGGCGAACCGCAGCATCTGCGTCACAATCGCGTTGATGCGCTGTATTTCGCGCCCGACCACCTCGGTCAATTCCGCATCCGGATTTTTTTTCGCCAGCAGTTCAACGAACGTCTTGATGGCGACCATGCCGTTTTTGATTTCGTGCGCCATGCCCGCCGAAAGCAGTCCGAGACTGGCGAGCCGGTCGAGACGTTGCATTTTCTCCTCGGAAAGCCGTGCGGAGTCCCAGGGAATGGAATCTTTCAGACTGCTGGTTTTTTCGCTTGAACTGTCGATTGACATAATCAAAACCAATTAGCTGTGGCCTGCTTTCAACTGTGTGAACTAAAAGAACGTAATGATATTAAACCGGGAACGCGCAGCGACAAACAAAAAAGCAAAATTGAATCGGCTGGCATTTGCGTACCGGGCGACTACGCTGGCGTCGCCGAATGAAAAAAACTTTTGACCGCATTGAATCCGCGATTACCGACATTCGTCGCGGCAAAATAATCATCGTTGTGGACGATGCCGACCGCGAAAACGAAGGTGACCTCGTCATGGCCGCACAACACGTCACGCCCGCCGCCGTCAATTTCATGGCGAAATTCGGACGCGGGCTGATATGCGTGCCGACGACAAGCGAACGGCTGGAGCAGCTTGGCATTGACCGCATGGTGCGCCAGAACCGCGAAAGTTTCCGCACCGATTTTCAGGTGAGCGTGGACGCGGCGCACGGCATCAGCAGCGGCATCAGCGCCGCCGACCGCTCCAAGACCATTTGCGTCATGGCATCGCCGACCGCCGTGGCTGATGATTTGGTTCAACCCGGCCATGTTTTCCCGCTGCGCGCCCGTCCCGGCGGCGTGCTTCAACGTGCCGGTCACACCGAAGCCGCAGTGGACCTGGTGCATCTCGCGGGCTGCCGTCCGATTGGCATCATTTGCGAAGTCATGCGCGACGACGGCGCGATGGCGCGGTTGCCGGAGCTTTTGAAATTCGCCAAAAAGCATCGGCTGAAAATTTGTTCCATCGCCGCGCTTATCGAATACCGCCGCACACGCGAAAAACTGGTCGAACAGATTGAAGTGGTGAAACTACCGACCGACTATGGCGATTTCGATTTGCATTTGTATCGTTCCAAAGTCGATGGGCAGCATCACCTCGCGCTCGTGCGCGGCGACGTTTCCGGCGGTTCAAAAGTGCTTGTGCGCGTCCACAGTGAGTGTCTGACCGGTGACGTTTTCGGCTCGCGCCGCTGCGATTGCGGGCCGCAACTGCATCAGGCGATGCGGCAGGTGGCCGAGGCCGGTCGTGGAGTGATTCTTTATATGCGGCAGGAAGGGCGCGGTATCGGCCTCGCGCCAAAAATCAAGGCCTACAAATTGCAGGAACAGGGTTATGACACCGTCGAAGCGAACCAAAAGCTCGGTTACGGAATGGATTTGCGCGAATACGGACTCGGCGCGCAAATCCTCGTTGATCTCGGCCTGAAAACCATCCGGCTGCTGACGAACAATCCAAAAAAAGTCGTCGGCTTGGAAGGCTACGGATTGAAAATTGTCGAGCAAGTGCCGATTCGCGTGAAGCCCAATCCGCACAACGAACGGTATTTGAAAACGAAAAGGGAAAAGCTGGGGCATCTTTTGTAAAATTAAATGAGAATAAAAGTTCAATTTTCAACACTTATGGGTTTGCTCATATTTGTTGTGATTGAGTTGTTTCTGGCCAGTTGGCGTTTGTGGGCTGCAGTAACTTTTTTGTGCATGGTTTTAAGTATTGCTGGCGTTTCATTTTTTCGCTTACGAAGAGCAAAACGGCAGAATCCAAAGGATTTTGCTTTTGTCGTCTATTCAAATCCTTCGTGCTACCGCTCACCAAGACGTGAGCGCCTAAAGCTGGAATTTCCTGAAATGCGTGACGAAGAAATTAAAAATTGGATTTCCGAGTTCAAAAAAATAGATGATAAAATTTGGCAAATTGCCGAAGGTGGTGGTGATTTTATTTTGGGCAAAGAGCTTGTCGTTTCAAAACTTCAAGCGGCTTTTCCGTTTTTGGTGGATGCCGGTTTGAAACAAGCTCGATTTTTGGTGAACTACAATGCTGTTCACGAAGGGTATG
>JBEKBA010000152.1:0-5028 GCA_050015635.1 Verrucomicrobiota bacterium | reverse complement strand
CCGGTGACGGCTTGTGCCTGCGCCGAACTGACAACTGACAGGCCGCCCGCCACTACAAACGCAATCCCCAACCACTTCGTATATTGTTTCATAAGATCGATTTCCTTACTGATTTTTATGGTCTTTTTGTTGTTAAACGTTACAAATCCGGCTGTTGTTTAATGCCTGATTTTCCATAATGTAACAGTAATGGCTATTTAGTGATAGTCGCATGAAGTGACGGCAATGTCAGATATGGTTGTATACGCGGCAAATTCAACCGATATTGCGATATTTACAGCATAAAAACCTCAAAAGCCAAAAAGAAGGTGACGAACTGAATCCGATTGCGTTCGGCCAAACACATTCAGATAACGATAAAGCAGAAGAATTTCCACCCTGATCTAATGGCGCAAATACTTTGCCACCGCTTCCGTGCGCGATTGAACATGCAATTTTTCATAAACACGGCGAATATAGGTGCGGACGGTATCAATACTAACGCCCAATTGGTCGGCGGTTTGTTTGTAAGTCAGTCCCTTGGCCAGACAGTCCAACACCATTTGTTCCCGCGACGAGAGATGGGTTTTCTCCTCATCTGGTCGCTCTGCCTTTTGAAGCGAAGCAACCACCTTGCGCGCGATCGAACTGGACATCGGCGAACCGCCCTCATGCACATCCTGAATCGCCTCCAGCAATTTGCCCGGCGTCAGCCGTTTCAGCATATAGCCGCTGGCGCCAGCCGAAAGCGCCTTGAATATCTGTTCGGCGTCTTCATACACCGTCAACATTACAATATGCAACTCCGGCAGTATCGCTTTCAACCGTCGCACGCATTCAATCCCGCTCATGCCGATCATGTGAATATCCATCAACACCACGTCGGGACGCTCTTGCGGCAGGTGTTTCAATGCCGCCTCACCACTGTTGTAGGTACTGACACAGCGAAACCCCGGCGAACTGTTCACAAAAGTCGCGATGGATTCGCGCAACTCTTTCTCGTCATCTACTATCGAAACCCGAATCATGTTGCCGCCTTCCCAAAGCGTGATTGTCCCAAAGGAAGAATAAAACTGATAATTGTTTCCCGACCGGATTCGGATTTTATCAGACAGTCTCCGCCAATGTCGGCCAAACGCCGGCGCATATTGCGCAGGCCGTTGCCGGTTGAGTCGGCATTCATTGATTCAATGGCAGACAGGTCAAAACCATTGCCATTGTCCGAAACTGTGACTCTCAAAACGGAGTCGCTGCAGTTTATTACAATCCGACACCGCGTTGCGCCCGAATGTTTAAGCACGTTTGTGAAAGTCTCGTGCACGGCCAACAACAAATGATGACGTATTTGCGAGGAAACGGGATACGGCGGTAATTGCGCAGGCATATCCAATTCGCAGTCAATGCCGGTATCCTGAAAGTATTCATGGGCATAGTGCCCGATGTAGGAGACCACATGCTCCAGTATGTCGTTTTGTGGATTGACCGCCCATACAATTTCATCCAGTGAATGCAGCATCTCGCGGGACGCGTCGGAAATAGAAACGATTTGACGTTTTAACTCGGATGGCATGTTCTCGCTCCGGCGGGTATGCTCGCTCAAAAACGATATCCGACACAATTTGGCGCCCATCTCATCATGCAAATCCTGGGCGATGCGGGCGCGCTCCCGTTCCAACGCCCGCTCCTGTTCCAAGTATCTCAACTGACTTTGCGACCTGCGTTTTTCGATGATGCGGGCGAAGCCGCCAACGAAAGCCAGGAGACTTAAAATCGTCAATCCAATAAACCACCAGGACTGCCAAAATCGCGGCGGCACAATCAGCGCCAGGTCCGCGCCAGCCTCGTTCCAAATCCCATCTGCATTGCAGGCCACGACGCTAAACCGATATTTGCCGGGCGGCACATAATTGTAAAATGCAGCACGCCGAGTTCCGGCATCGACCCAATCGGAATCCAATCCTTCGAGGCGGTAGCGAAAGCGTATTTGTTCCGGCGCGTCGAAACTCAAGCCGGTATAACGCAGTTCAATGCGGTGTTTGCCCGAGGCAAGGCGCAGGGTTCCGGTTGCGGACGCCTGATTTTTGATTTTTTCATCTCGCGCGGCAGCCGCTGAATTGGTGACATGATAATCTGTATTCAAAATCCCATCCACCCAAACTTCCTCCAACAGCACCACGGGTGCGGATGACTTTACCAGATGCAAACGCGGGTCCACCACGACAATGCCTTTCAAGGTTGAAAACCAGAGCAACCCGGATCTGCTTTTCATCCCCGCCGGAAAAAAACCGCCCGTGCATTCTTCCGACAACATTCCTTCCGCGCGGCCATAGACCTGGGGATAGACCGCGGAAATTTTACCTGCCGCCAGCGCTTGCAGGTCGCGCTTGCTCACACAGGAAATCCCGCGGTTGCTTCCCAGCCAAAGACGACCCGTGTCATCTTCAAGGATTTGGGAAATGGTATTATCCGCCAGGCCTTCGCGCGTGGTAAACGATCTAATTTGTCCGTCCTGGTAACAGGTCAAACCACCACCGGCCGTGCCGATCCACAGCACTCCTTGAGCGTCCAAATAAAGTGTACGAACCAAGTCGCTGAGCAAACCGTTTGCCGTATTCAAGTGGGTAAAAGCTCCATTCTTCAAGCTATAAACCCCGCTTCCTTCGGTGCCGATCCATATTTGATTATCAACGCCCGACACAATGGATGTGATTGGGTGGGTTTCCGGAAAATTGGTTTGGGAGGACAGATTTCCATTTTGCAGCCGCCAAAGTTCTCCCTCGCTCGTGCCCACCCACAACGAGCCGCTTCGGTCTTCGCATAATGAAATGATGTTCAGCCCGGCGAGGGTAAACAATTCCGCTTTGTCCGTGGTCAGCTTCGGATTTTTAAAATGCAATAAGCCGTGAACGCCGGCCACCCAGCAACTGCCGTCGCGGGACACCAGCAGGGAGTTGATTTGAGGTCCGTCAACGAACAAATTCGCCGATATTAAACGGGTGAAGTTTCGTCCATCCCAACGATACAGGCCGTCACCCGGCTTGGCTACCCACACCAGTCCAGGCGCAATTTCTGCAATGCCTTCCACCGCGCCATATCCAAGTCCTTCGGCCTGGCTGAAGGCGAACAGATTTTTTTGCCGGAGCAGATTCAAACCGGCGTCCGTGCCAACCCATAAGTTACCGTCACGATCCACAAAAAGCGAATTCACGGAATTGTCTGATAATCCGGTGCTGGCGTTGACCGTCACGAGCTTGCCATCCTTGAATTGAAACACACCTTCACCCGCGGATCCCGCCCAGACTGTTCCGTCCGGCTGCTCGGCCAGCGTGTCCACATACGATCTGACCAGATGGCGCTGAATTCTATAAGGCCGCCATTGATCGCCGTCGCGGCAAAGTAAAAAGTCGTCTCCCGCGCCGATCCAAACCCGCCCCCGCTTGTCCACCAGCAGACAGTGAGGGTCTTGGAGTAATCCTTCCGTTGCAGTATCCGCCAATTGGATAAACTTGCCTGATTGAAACTCGAAAACGCCCGTGCCGGCGACCCCAACCCATATGTTTCCCTGACGGTCTTTGAACAAAGTCGTGATGGCTTTGCCTTGGAATTTGTCCATCGCGGCCAATGGCGTGAGATGATTTTTTTCCCATAGCACCAACCCCGCTTCAGTGCCGATCCACAGTCTTCCGTCACTATCTTCTGTCAGCGCGGTGATGGAATCGGACGGAAGCCCGTCTTTCATCGTCAAAGTCGTGAAATATCCATCCTGCCAGCGAATCAAGCCCCCGCCGACGCTACCAATCCACAATGTATCGTGGCTGTCTCCAAATAGCGCACGCACTGGACCGCTGTGCAATCCTTCCGGCAAACCAAATGATACAAACTTTACTCCGTCAAATCGCGCTACTCCATCGTCAGTTCCGATCCAAAGATAACCGTCACGCGTTTGGGCGACAGCACGGACCAAATCTTGCGGCATACCTTGCTCCCTTTGCCAGGAACGAAAGGTGAATGGCAATGCCCCAACGCCAAGTTGACTTCCGCCGGGTTCATTGCCGGTTGACGTGACAAAATCGTTGAAAGAGGTTGCGATGGTCATGTCACTGAAAATCCATCCGCCACCACCACCGCCGTGTCGAAGATGGATTTCATTGAATGAAGCGTTCGCCCGAAAACTTGTGATTAAATTTTTTGGCTGAGCCGCTTCAGTGGCGCCAGGACCCAAATCGGGGTTCAGCCAGATTGTCACGAGATCATCACCGCCAGCGACATATTGCACTTTGAAAACGAACGTGCATTCAATGCCGCGGTGTGGATTTTCATAATAAAGAAAAGTTCCCGGACTGGGTGGCGGTTCAGGCCTGGAGGAATGCAAATCAATATAATTGGCGCCTTCATCGGATTCGCCGGTCGCATCCGCGATAAATGCGCTGTAAGCCCAAGCCTTCAAGGCATTGCCTATACCCAATCGCTCTTTGTCTCCTTCGTATAACTCAAAAGCGGCATAGTATTCCTCGGTGCTTGCGTCTGAGAGAGGGTCCACATGAAACTTAAAGTAAAGCGTGTTGGTGGAAGAATCGTCTTCCTTTAGAGCGCCGCCCAAGATGTCGCTGCCGTTTCCCGTCTCGTGGATCAAGGTTGCGCCCAGGTCACTCCACAAAATTGTCGCACAGGCTGTGTTCGCCCAAGCCAATATCAACCAGGAGGTCAGCCCCAGGACGGTAAAATGAAGAATTTTCCTGATTGTGGCAAAAAAGAGTCGCTTTGTTAATGCTCCAGTCGAGGCGACAGACAATTCAAATGACGACGAAAGGATAGAATGTCTGTGCATACCTTCACTTATGTCCCAGACTGCTCGCGCAAGCAAACCATTTGTCACCCCGGAAACTCATTTTATTCGCAAAATAAGCCAACCGCGTCACGCGATAGAGGCTGGCGATGTGAGTATTTTTTACGTCAACGCTCAATGATGAATTGCATTGGTTTTAAGGAGTCGTTGTCTTTGACGGCGAGCAAGCCATCGGCGAAAGACCAGCCCCTTGCTGAATTTGT
>JBEKBA010000151.1:0-5030 GCA_050015635.1 Verrucomicrobiota bacterium | reverse complement strand
TGTTTGTCATGGTCATCCTCGACGAGTTCCAGCGGCAATTCCTTGAGAAAACGTGACGGGTGGCAGGGCATGAGCTGGCCGTATTTTTTCCGGCTCGCGCAATGGCTGATGACCAGTGATTGCATGGCGCGCGTCACCGCGACGTAAAACAATCTTCGCTCCTCATCCAGCGTCCCTTCGGTCGTCGAGCGGGTGTGCGGCAATAATCCTTCCTCCAAACCGACAATGTAAACGCGCGGAAATTCCAGTCCCTTGCAACTGTGCATGGTGATGAGCGTCACGGCATCGCCGGAATTTTCCTTTTCCTCCCCGCGTTCCGAATCGAGCGTGATGTCTTCGAGAAAAGTTTGCAGCCGGTCGGCCAGCGGCGCGGCCGGCTCGCCAAAATCGTCCAGCGTGGCGACGAGCTCGCGTAAATTGCGAACGCGATTTTCACCGGCTTCGGGATTTTTTTCCGAACGGCGCAGTTCGTTGAAATAGCCGGTCTCATCCAGAAATTTTTCGCTCCAGAATTGCAATGGGCACGGCGAAGAAACTGGCTGATGAAGCCGCCCACGCGTTCGCTCGATGAATTCAACGAACGCCTCGATGCTGCCACGCGGTCTGGCTTGAAACGTTGCCTGGACCGCCGGATTTTTCATGGCCGCGAACACCGAACCTTTGCGCTCATGACTGGCGCCGAGCAATCGTTCCATGGTCACATCGCTCAAGCCGCGCGCGGGTGTGTTGGCGATGCGCAACAGACTTACGTCATCGTGCGGGTTGATGAACGTTTTGAGGTAGGCGATAAAATCCTTCACCTCGCGCCGGTCAAAAAAACTTTGCCCGCCGATTAAATGATAGCGCACGTTTGCCCGGCGCAATGCGGTTTCCAGCGGACGTGACTGGGCATTGGTGCGGAATAAAATGGCGTTGTCCGCCCACGGCACGCGATAGGCGACGCGGGCGAATTCAATCTGTTCAATGCTATTGCGCGCTTCGTCATCATCATCGGCATAAGCGCGCAGGGCAATTTTGTCTCCCTGACCCCTGCTTGACCAAAGTTGTTTCGCCCGGCGGCGCGGATTGTTTTTGATGATGGCGTTGGCGGCGTCAAGAATGGTATTGGTCGAACGATAATTTTGTTCGAGTTTGATGATTTTGACTTCCGGAAAATGTTTTTCCAAATCCAGCAGGTTGCCAATCTCCGCGCCGCGCCAGCCGTAAATGCTCTGGTCGTCGTCACCCACGACGCAAAAATTGCGATGTTTCTCCGTCAACGCGTGAATCAGCCGGAACTGCGCGGCGTTGGTGTCCTGATATTCATCGGCCATCACGAAGCGATATTGGGCGCGGCAAATTTCGAGGACGTCGGGATGTCCGGAGAAAATTTTGAGCGTGAGCAAAATCAAGTCGTCGAAGTCCACCGCGTTGCAGGCGCGCAAGGCGGATTCGTAGCGCGAACGGATGTGTTGCGCCAGCGCGCGAATGTTTTCATCGGCAAAAGCGGAAGAATTTTCGCCGCCATTTTTGAACCGGCTTAATAAACCGAGAACCGCCGCCGGGTCCGTCTTTTCACCCCCGGCGGAAATCCGCGCGAGAATTTTTTTTACGGCTCCCAGTTGTTCCGATTCGTCGTAAATCACGAAGTTCCGTTTGTAACCCAGCCGCTCGATGTGCCGACGCAAAATGCGGACGCAGAGCGAATGAAAAGTGCAGATGGTCGGGGAATTGGATTTTTCCTCCGACGCGCCGGTTTTCGGGCGCGGAATCAATTTGTTCACCCGCTCCCGCATCTCTCGCGCGGCTTTGTTGGTGAAGGTGACGGCCAGGATGTTTGCCGGGGCGATGCCGCTGGCGATCAAATGCGCGATGCGAAACGTGATGACGCGCGTTTTGCCCGTGCCCGCTCCGGCGAGAATTAAAACCGGGCCGTTCAAGGTCTCGACGGCCTGGCGTTGTTGTGGGTTGAGTGAATTGAGATTCAACACGCGGGCGCGCAGTTTAGTTTTTGTTTCGCGCAAAGCAAGCGCGGCGCTGGCGGGTGACTTAACGGCCGGAGAATTTCATGATGAAATCACGGAGTGGCGGTTGAAGCGGCGTTCCACAACGCGATGACGGGCGACCCGATGCGGGTGTGCTCGAAATCGAGAATGCCAAACGATGCGGTGTCGAGAAGGAAACGCTGCGCCATGCCTACGGGCAATCCAATCCAACGCGTGGCCAGGACGCGTCCGAAGTGGCCATGCGAGAAGAGCGCGACATTCCCAGACAGCGACCGAAGACGGAGAATGAGCCGATCGGCGCGGTCGGAAACTTGCGCGGGCGTTTCGCCGTTCGGACAGCCGTCGCGGAAGAGATTCCAGTCCGGTCGCGCCTGCAGAATGTCGGCGGAGCGTTGACCTTCGTAGTCGCCATAGTCCCACTCCGTCAGGTCCGGTTCGATTTCGGCCGCCGGACCCAGCCCGGCCAATTCACACGTTTGCCGGGCGCGTTGCCGCGGGCTGGTCAGCACACGGGCAAACCGGATGTCGCGGAGGCAAAGTCCAAGTTGCCGCGCCCCTTCCTCGCCCCGCATGGTCAAGGGAATATCCGTGCGACTGGTGTGCCGGCCGGAGAGCGACCATTCGGTCTGACCGTGTCGAATGAGGTAAATGCGCGGGAGCATCAGTTTGGTGCGCTGACCGCGACGGAATAATTCCTGCCTTCCCAACGTTGATCGTTTCTCCAAAAGAAAGTGAACTCAATCATGGAACCGGGAAGAGCATTTTTGACCGGCAAATCCACAAACCATAAATCAAGCGGTTTGACATTCAGGGTTTCCGACTGGTTGGTGCTGGCCCAAAAATCCGCCGACCAAACGACGGCTGCCTCCGCCGCAAGAATGAGGCGCAGGATTTTTCCGGGCGGCATTTGACGCAATGGATGACGGAAACTCCAAATCTCGTGACGGCTTTTGACCGGTTTGGCGACGTAACGCTGGAAGGCCGGCTCGACCCGGGCAAAACAAACTCCGTCATGCCGGCTGCGCACGAGTGAAACATATTCCGCGTGCGACCAGCAAAGCGGCATGGCCGCGCCGGTGGGATGGCCGCGTTTCATCCGGCCATCGGGCAAATCTTCGGCGTCCCAAAGCTGTTCGCTGATCATGCCGCCGGCATTGGCAAACTTTTCCATGGCAGCAATAAACGGCATTGCATCGCGCCCGGCCGCCAGTTCGTAATGGCCGCGCTCGCCCGTCAAAATCGGCCACGAACGGCCGACGCCCCTCCCGTCGAAAGCGCCGCCGTCGTCTTTTTGACCGTAGCCATCGAGATCGTAACGACGCCAGCCCGGGCCTTGCGGCAGGTCACGTTTGAGCACGTAATCAATGACCTTGACCGAATCACGCACGATCGGGTCGTTCGCATCCCGAATCCCGAGACGCACGAGCTGAAGAAAATCGCCGCTGACAATGTTCCGCGCCGGATGAATGCCACCGTTGTTGCCAATTTGAATCATCGTCACATTGGGATCCGCGTGCGGGTCGGGCTGTTGCGGATCGGTTGGGTTAATCCGGAGGTAATGACACCGGACCTCCTTGACCAGCTCGCCGCGCGTCGTGACCGTCCATTCTTCGATGTGCGCGGCCAGCCAGTCGGCATAGGCAAAAATAAAATCACTCGTGTCCGGGTGGGAATGTTTTTTAGCAAATTCCGCGGCACAAACCAGACCGGCGATGACCGTGGCGAGAGTCGAGGGCGAGTAACCGGAATTTTCCTCCCAGCGTTCCTGCGCCGTCACCGGTCCTTGCCGGATGAGGAAGGCGGCGGCCCGCAAAATCATGACGCACGGATTGAACAGGCCGAGATCAACCCCTTCGCATTGCAAACGCCACGCCAAAAGGATTGGCGCGGCGATTTCATCAAGCTGCAAACCCGTCCAATACGCGCAACCATTGATCCAGCTATTTTGAGGGAAGGTGCCATCGGGCCGCTGGATGGTTGCGAGCCAGATCAGAGAGCGCAGGGGCGTGCCGGTCTGGCCGGACGCGAGCAAAGCGGTCGCGCTCTGCATCAGATCGCGGGTCCAGACGAGATGATAACCACCGATATCGCTGTCGTCCTTGGTCTCGCCCCACGGGATGCTCATGGAGGCAACCAATGCCCCCTGAAAAGTTTTATCTTCGTGCGCGAGCAGCACGCAGCGACTCAACCGATAGAGGTGGCCGCCGTCAGAGGTGTGAGCGGCGAAATCGAATTTGGGGTTCACCACCGTGCGCTGCCATTGGCGAACATAGCTTTCACGCTGCAAATGAAACGGTGCGGCCAGCGATTGCAGCAACTTGGCACCGGTACTCTGGAAACTTCCGCCAATGGCGATTCCGATGTTAAATTCCTGCCGGTGTTGGAGGTCAATTTCGCCGGTCAACGCAATGTTTCCATTTTCGACGGCGCAGAATTCCCAGTCCATTTTGAAATTGTCCATCAAGTCCCGCCAACCGTCGCTGGCACCGACAAAACCAACCGAGCGGCGGGAAAAACCCGTGCTGCAGCCCATGACCAGATGCGTGCCTTCGCGTTCGGCGCGGAGAAATTTGTGGCCGCCGATTTCCGAACACCAGCCGGAGTTGCCCGAGCCGTGACGCGCAAGGTGCGGAGCGAGCAGCGCGTAAAGTTTTAATTTGCCGCGCAAAGATTCATCGGGCACTTCCAGCCGGGTATGAACGAGCAGCACCGACCGGTGCGGATCGGTAATCACATGTTTTATCAGCCGGTAACGACCGTTACGTTCCGAATTGGTGAGACGATAGAAAAGACAATCGCGTTCCGGGTATTCAATCTGGTGAATCAGATCGCGCTTTTCCTCGTGGCAAAAAGTTTCGCCGTCGCTGATGAGAAATTGAAAATCGCGGGTATTGGGCTGGTCAACGTGCGGATAATAAATTTCATTGACGATGCCGTGACTCAACGTGAACCACAAACGGCAACCCGTATGATAAGCCGTGCCCAGCCCTTCCTTGGCGCTCGACGTCCAGCGCGGTTCGATGCCGGGCGCGCCAAAGGCAATGG
>JBEKBA010000150.1:0-5096 GCA_050015635.1 Verrucomicrobiota bacterium | reverse complement strand
CCAAGCCGATGCTTATTTCTTTTGAGCTTCAATTATTTCTTTAAGCTCTTTAAGAGAGTATGATGGATTACTTTTATGAAGCATTGCGTGGCAATTGGGACAAACAGGGCGTAAATCTTCAATGGGATTTATTTCATATTCTTTACCAATAGACGCCACATCTCGAAGATGATGCACGTGGATGAATCCTTTGCCGATTACTCCATAAATCTCTCCAAAATCAAATCTACAAACTTCACATATAGTGCCGTGTGCTGCGATGCACGCATTCCGAGCCTTGGCACTGCGTTCATAATAATTTACCGCGACTGTCTTAATTCGTCCCTCCAAAATCTTCTTAGTAGGAGAAATCTCTTCAGGTAAAGAAAAGTCATTTGTTCCCTGCTCCAATAACTTGCGGTGTTTTTCTAGCACCTGCACAAATGTGCGCATTGGATCGCCCTTGAGGCTCTGGTAATATTGAATGTGTTGTTCAAGTGCTGAAACTGCTCTTTTCAAGGCGGGTTCGCCATAATCTCGAAGAATCCAAGTGAGATAATGATCAGTCGTTGCGGTGCTTAAAGCGCGGGTATAACGCTGCCCATCCAAGAGGCGGCGGAGATTAGCAACTAAATCAACAGCACTGCTCGAATTGAGGCCAATTGCTTTAAGAGAGTTTTTTGCATCGGTTAATCGAAGTTCATTGGCATATACTTTTCTACCGAGCTTATATGCTTCTTCATATTTAGCGCGGTCGATTTTCATCATTTCCACAGGTTACGAATGAGAAGCCATTTCCATTTGCTCCGGCTCGACCCACTTGTGGTGTTCCTTGATGAGGTCAACGAGGCGTTCCACCGCTTCGGCTTCGGGGATGTTGAACTTGATCGGCGTCTTGCCGACGTAAAGATTGATTTTGTTCGGCGCGCCGCCCACGTAGCCAAAATCCGCGTCGGCCATTTCGCCGGGGCCATTCACGATGCAACCCATGATGGCAATCTTCACGCCCTTGAGATGTTCCGTGCGCGTTTTGATACGCGCGGTGACGGTCTGGAGATTGAACAATGTCCGTCCGCAACTCGGACACGCGACGTAGTCAGTCTTGAACGAACGGCAGCCCGCCGCCTGCAGAATGTTATAGGCCAGACGCAAGCTTTGTCCGCCACCGGATTCGCCACGAACCAGAATCGCGTCGCCAATCCCATCTGCCAGCAAAGAGCCGATGACGACTGATGCACGGAGCAAGGCAATCCTGGGTTCGTTTGGAAAAATTTCAAAATTGATGCAATCCTTGAGCAGAATCGGATTGTTGCGACCGAGCCGTTTCAGCTTTGCCGCGAGCAGACGAAACGCGGTAATCGCCGGCAGATTCACGCCGTCCTTCACGGTGACAAGCTGCGTTTCACAGTTGATCTCAAAATCCTGAGTCGGGTCAATCTCGGCGACGTTCAAATCTTCATAAACCGCTTCCGGCTTCACGTCGTCTTTCGAACGAATCTTCGGCGCAACTTTGTCCCATGTGGCACGAGTGACGACGACACGGATGAGTTGTTCGCCGCCACACTTTATATTTTCTTTGAGTTCGATTTCCGGCGTCCCGCGTTTTTCAAAATGAAACGGATCGAAGGGAAATACTGATTCTTGAATTTTAGCTTTTGAATTCGAGAGAATCGAAATCTGCGCGAGCAAATCGGTGCAGACCTCGATTTCGCGCGGCGAATCTTCCGTGAGTGAAACGCGGATGGTGTCGCCGAGTCCGTCACACAACAGCGAGCCAATGCCGATGGCGGATTTGATTCGTCCGTCTTCGCCTTCGCCCGCTTCCGTCACGCCGAGGTGAACCGGATAATTCCAGTCCGCACCCTCCTGATTCAATCGCGCAGCAAGCAGACGATAACACTCAATCATCACCTTCGGGTTGGACGACTTCATCGAGAACTTGAAATTGTGAAAATCATGCTTGCGACAGATGCGGGCGAATTCCAGCGCGCTTTCGACCATGCCGAGCGGCGTGTCGCCGTAACGGTTCATAATGCGGTCACTCAACGAACCGTGGTTCGTACCTATGCGCAGGCAGCGTTTCAATTTTTTCGCTTCGAGTACCAGCGGCGTGAATTTTTCCTCGATGCGTTTCAATTCGGCGGCGTATTGCTCATCGGTATATTCCTTGGTCGCAAACTTTTTTGAGTCGGCGTAATTGCCAGGATTCACGCGGACGACTTCGACCCATTTCACGGCTTCCATCGCAGCTTCGGGTTTAAAATGAATGTCGGCGACAATCGGCACGAAACAATTTTGCGCGCGCAATTCGCGGACGATGTTCTGCAAATTCGCCGCGTCTTTGACGGTTGGCGCGGTAATGCGCACAAGCTGGCAACCGACGGCGACGAGTTCGAGCGTCTGCTTCACGCACAACGTGGTGTCCATCGTGTCGCAGGTGAGCATGGATTGTTTCACGACGGGATGGTCGCCACCGATGATGACGCCGCCGTTTTTTGGATTGCCGATAATGACTTCACGGGTTTTCCGCCGGTGATAGAAAAATGGAGATTCGCAGAACCGCATGGAAATCATTTGGATTGTGGCGCAGTGGAATCAGCAGGCTGTGCGGATTGCTGGATTTGCACATCACCTTTGAACATCGCGCGAAACAGCGGAAACCGTTTGATGTCGAAGAACGTGACGTAAAGCATGAATGAAATTAGCAGCACCGCGAAGCCGGTCGTGGTGTATTCGACGAATTTGAGGCTCAAGGGCCGGCGACGGATTTTTTCAATTATCGCCATCAGGATGTGTCCACCGTCGAGCACGGGAATCGGCAGCAGGTTGATGATGGCAAGATTGATGTTGAGCAAAACGAGGAAGCTCAAGGCAAGGCGGAAGTCCGTGTTCACCTGTGCAGCCAGAATGCTGATGATGCCCACAGGTCCGCTTAAATCCTTTGCACCCACGCCGGTTTCCCGCGAATGAACAAGGGCGCCGATGGTGGCAAAAGTTTTATCCATCACGTCACGCACCTGCTCCCAAGGTGACGGCCCGGGCTTTTGAACCATGTAAACCTGCGTTGAGTCTGAACCGAGCATAACACCTATGCGGCCAATCTTGTTTTCCGGGTCAAGGGTCGGCGTGATGTTCAAAATGATTTTACCACCGTTACGCTCGACCCGCATTTCGGTGATTTGTCCGCCGCGCTGGCGAATCAAATCTATGAGTTGGTCGCGGCTGGCGATGGGCACTCCGGCAAATGAGATGATGTGATCGCCTTGTTCGAGGCCGGCTTTTTCCGCCGCGCTGGCAGCCGAAACCTCCATCACTTCCGGGTGGTCGCGCGGATCAAGATTAAGCATTTTGAGTCCGATGGCGTTGTCGGTAGTCGCCTTGAGCTGATACGTCTGTTCCTTGCCATCATGTTCAATTGTGACAGGCAGGATGCTGGTGCGTGCAACGATCGTATTCATCACCACATCCTGCCAGGAACCTATCTTCTTACCGTCCACCGCCGTGATGCGGTCCCCTTCCTGAATGCCGAGTTTCGCTTCTGCCGAATTCGGCTCCACGTAACCGATGACGGCAGGGTTCACCGGGATTGGCAAACCGACGAAATAAATCACGGTCGCGATGGCAAAGGCAAACACGACATTCATGAACGGCCCGGCGAATGCAACGAGAATTTTATGCAATGGCGGCGACGGTGGAATTTCTTCCGTAGATTTTCCTTCAAGCGCCTCGGCGGTGATCATTTGCGGCAATTTCACATAACCACCCGCCGGAACGCAGCGCAACGAGTATTCGACGCCGTTGCGCTTCCAACCGTAAATTTTTGGCCCGAAGCCAATGGCAAATTCTTCCACTTTCATCCCAAGCTTTCTTGCAACCCAAAAATGCCCGAATTCGTGGATGAAAATGGCCGCGCCGAATGACACCAAAACAGCGACAACCACATAAATGATGTTCAAAATAGCCATGCAAAAATCAGTTCCGATGAATGTAACAACGAAAAACCCCGTCCGCCATTTCAAATTGCCGCCTCCCGCCGCGCCCAACTGTCCGCTTCCAGAATTTGTTCCAGCGTCGGATGCGCTACGACTTTGTGCGCGTCCATCGTACGCCGGACAGCCTCGGTGATTTGCGGAAAATTGATTTTGCGGTTTACGAACGCTTCGACTGCCATTTCGTTCGCCGCGTTCAACACTGCCGGCAATGTCCCGCCGATTTCCCCTGCCCTGCGCGCCAGTTCAATTGCCGGAAACCGTTCCACGTCAGGCTCTTCAAACGTGAGCGTGCCGATTTTCGGAAAGTTCGTTTGCACGCGCTCGTTGGCCGCGCGTTCGGGATACGTGAGTGCGTATTGAATCGGCAGGCACATATCCGGCGTGGACAACTGCGCAAGCAACGAGCCGTCCACGAACTCGACCATTGAGTGAATGATGCTTTGTGGATGCACGACGACGCTGACGCGCGCCATTTCGATGTTGAAAAGCCAGCGCGCTTCAATCATCTCGAGTCCTTTGTTGAACAACGTTGCCGAATCGATCGTGATCTTGCGTCCCATCACCCATGATGGATGTTTAAGCGCACACTCAACGGTGATTTCGGAAAATTTTTCCTTCGGCCACCGCGTTTTGTCGCGGAATGGCCCGCCACTGGCAGTCAGCCAAAGTTTGCGAACCGAACTTGATGACTTACCGTCGAGGCATTGAAAAATTGCCGAATGTTCACTATCCACCGCGAGAACGCGAACGCCGAATTTTCGCGCTTCGCTCATCACAATTTCGCCGGCCATGACAAGAATTTCCTTCGACGCAACGGCGATGTCCTTGCCCGCGCGAATCGCAGCGAGTGCGGGTTTCAATCCGGCCGTCCCGACAATTGCAATCAGCACGATGTCGGCAGCGGGTAGTGTGGCCAATTGGACGAGACCTTCCGCGCCAGAAAAAACCCGCGTCGAAGTACCAAGCACGTTTTGCAGTTCCTTGGCGTTGGCCGGATCAAAAATTGAAATTGCTTCAGGCCGATGTTTGCGAGTCTGTTCGAGCAGTAATTCAAAATTATTTCCGGCGGCCAGGCCGAGCAGACGAATTTGATCCGTCAAATCTCCGGCGACTTTGACGGTGCTG
>JBEKBA010000149.1:0-5201 GCA_050015635.1 Verrucomicrobiota bacterium | reverse complement strand
GTGAGGATCGTCGGCACCTTGAACGCCTTCGCCGCCTTCGCCAAGCCGATGGTGTTGTTGAGAATCATCGTCGGATCCATGTTTCGCGTGTTGGCGAACTGAAACGCTTGGTGATCGATCAAAATGAGGACGGAGTTTTCCGGAGTGAGCAGTGCGTCGAGCCCGGTTTTACTGTTGTTTGTATTCATATTGTTTATTTGTTTTTTGTTAGGTGAATTTGATCAGGTTGATGATGAATTTAATGTTACGTTTTTCAGAACATTCCGTTTGGATTAGCGCGGGGGATGTTCGGCGCGATTAACGGGGCTGAGTTTTTCGGGTCGCCAACCAACTGCAATGTATCCCAATGCTCAATCGCTCTTCCGTCGGCATCCATTTTGTAGATGTCAACTCCGGCGATCCCGGTATCGTTCGGGTCATCGTTAAACAGATTCAGAAAATTTACGTGCGCCCATACATAATCGCCGACAGCGATGATGCGGTGGACCACGACGCGGGCGCGGGCGCGTTCCTTGGTGACCTTGCCGAAGAATTTTCCAAGTGCGTCTGAACCGTCCGCAATGAGCGGGTTGTGCTGGATATACGCGGGGCTGATGAATTTGCCCACGAATTCCTCCGACTTCTTCTGGTTGATCACCAGATCGTAAAAGCCAAGGACGTTGTTCTTGTTGCGAACGGCACGACTATCGTTGATGTCAATTGTTTCAATCATAACTCAATCCTTTTTTGTTGAGCGGTTCATTGTTGGTTTATTTTATTTAAGGCCGACGAGTTGGAGACGGAGTGCGTCCAGTTCGGCATCAGATTTTTCATGGACGAGTTTGAGAATCTCTTCGGAGTCCTGACCCACCGCTGCCCGGATTGGCGCGGGCACTTGTTCTGCCAATTCGATCACCCTTCTTGCGGCGGAAGCTGAGTCGAGACCGCTGTTCTGCATGCCATTGAGAGCGGCTGTGAATGATTCAAAAGTTTGTCCATACAGCTCACGTTGTTCAGGCGTCATTGCGGAGGCGACTCGCGCGAGGGCTGCGGCTGTTTTCTCGGGGCCACCAGTTTTCATATTGCCCGCCGGTGCCACCACTACTTCGATGCCGAACTGCTTCAGTTCTGCTCGATAGACAGTTGCAAATACTTCCATCGCGGCCTTGGATGCGCCGGACGGTCCGTTGAATGGGAGCGGCAAACTGGCTGTCCACGTGCTGATTTGCACGATGCGTCCGCGTGCCTTCCGAAGTGCTGGCAGAAAGGCGTTCATGACTGACATGGCACCGAACACATTGACATCAAATTCGCGCCGGATAGCGGCCAGCGGCAAAATTTCAATCGGCCCCGGCGTGAGAATGCCCGCATTGCTGATGAGAAGGTCGAGGCCGGCTTCGCCAAGAGCTTCGGACACGCCGCGCGCCCAGCTTTGGACGCTCTTTTCATCAGTGATGTCGCAAATGCTCAACGCCACTTTCCCGCCGGATGCCTGCTGAAGATCGGCTATTTCACCGTTCGCTATCGCGGTGCCGAAAACTCGATAACCTTTTGCGGCCAGCCCAAGCGCAATGTCCCGGCCAAGACCGCTGCCGGCACCGGTGATTGCCGCTGACCTTTGTTTTGTTGTGTTCATAAATCAGTTCGTTTGTTTCAAGTTTTGTTGGAGTTGCAGATTGCCGCCTCTCCATCCGTCAATTAACACGCAAGAAAATACCGCTGGCGTAAAAAACTGCCCAATGCTTTGTTTTTTAGCTCGCTCATACTTTTGGTATGAGCTACGGTTGCCCGATGGAACTGCGCCATCTGCGCTATTTCGTCGCCGTCGCCGCCCACGGATCATTCAATCGTGCGGCGGAGATTCTGCATCTCACCCAGCCTGCGCTCAGCCGGCAGGTGAAGGATCTCGAAGAAGAACTGGGCGTGCCGCTTCTCGTGCGCGGCCAAAACATGGTGAAGCTCACCGAATCGGGCGATCTGTTTTATGAGGAGGCGCGTGAAGTGATCGCCCGTGCGCACGAGGCCGTTCAACGCGTGCGCGGCGAAGCGCGTAGCGAGACTCTGCGCGTCGGCTACGCTCCCTCGATCATCGCCGGCGTCATGTCCGCCGTTTTGGAAAAATTTCAATCGGCCACTCCGCGCGTGCGCATCGAGCTGACGGATCTTTCATCGCGGGAAATCAACGACCTTGCCAACGAAGGACGGCTCGACATGGTGATCAGTCCCGGCATTTCCATCACGAAGGGAACTTCAGAATTTCAATGGACCGAATTGCAACGCTTGCAGCCCGTTTTGGTCATGCCTGAGACGCACCCGCTGGCAAAGCTAAAGCGAATTCCGCCGAAGCGTTTGCGCGATCTTCCCCTCATCGGTCTGGCGAAGGGCAATTATCCCGAATATGTGCCGCATGTGCGGGGAATGCTTAAATCGTTCGGAGTTTTGCCGCGCTTTATTTCACTTGTGAATGATGGCCTCTCAACATTGTTCACGGAATTGGAGGCGCACCGTGCTGCGGCAATTCTGACCGAGGGCATCACCAACATCATGCCACGGACTCTCGTTGCCCGGCCATTTGCGCCGATGTTGCCCAGCGCAGCGGTGATGATTGGCCTTTCGGCTTTACGCCCCAACCCACACGCCAAAACCTTTGAGCGGATGCTGCTCGAAGAAGTGCGGCGGCGAAAAAAGTGAAACGCGGCGGTTATTTACCAATCAGGTGCTTGGTTTCATCCATGAGCGAATGCTCGAAGGCGCTGGCGTAGGTATCAAGCGTGGATGCCTTGAGACGCAATTTTCGTCCGGTCTTGCGCCAGCCCGAAACAGCAGTGAAAACTTCACGAAAAATTTTCTTCGACTCGGCAGCCTTGAGACCGAACCGCTCAGCAGCGGCCAGTGCAACGGCAATGGTTGGTTCAATCTGATCTTCGGTGATGGCAGTTTTGCTCATGTGAACACGATCCATTTCCGGCACGGGGTTGATGTCGTAGGCCGGTGAGAGCGACCAGCGTCCAGGTTCGCGCATAAGAAAACCATGATTGCGAAGGTGGTCATCATAGTTGCTGGCGAGCAGCGAGAAGATGAGGCGACGCCATAATTCGCGGAGGTCGCCGGAGACATCATCGCCAAATTGGCGGATGCCATCAGCCAACATGGTGTAGGCACCGACATCACCTTGGGGCAATCCTAACAAGCTGGCCGCAGAGATGAATGGGATGCGGTCTTTTCCAGCACGATCAAAGCGGGTGATGACAGCAATGCTTTGATTGTTCACGGACACGAGTCGATGTTCCGCGACTTGAATACCAGCTTGCTCTGCAAGCGTAAGCGCGAGAATTTCACCCGCAGCGATATCCCGCGTATCATCAGGCTTGGGAAACTTCGCGATGGCAAGCCGGTCGCCGGCCAGACTGACTGCTGATTTTGGCCGGGCACCGCCGAGCGGCGAACCAGCGCCGAGGAGGAAGCGCAAATCTTGTGCGGTTTCAGTCTCGCTGTGTATGGCATCCGTGGCGCGGAGCAGGGCGTTGAGACGAACCAGCGGTGGGAGTTTTCCGCTGGTGACGGCGAGAAACGGACTTTTATCATTGATCCGGAAACGCAAAGCACCGATGCGCGACGCATCGTCGAGCGCCAGCACATAATCAATTTCGTGATACGGTTTTTGTGCGAGAACTTTTTTACGGACGGCACGCTCAATCAAGACGCGACCCCAACGGTCAGGCCCGCAATCCTGAATCGCCCCGAAAAGCGTTACTCCATGATGTGCGCCGCGTTGCAACGGAAGTGATGTTGGATCAATGGCGAAAGCTCCGTCACGCTGAAGCCATTCGGTCGCATACTCAAACGAGACGGACGAGCCGCGTTCGGCGGCGTGGAGACGACCCGCAAAATGAGTCTGTCCCTGCCAATCAATGTGGACTTCCATGCTCATGGTTTGGCGCGGTGAATACGTTGAGGCAGGCGTCGCTCATCCAAGTTGAGAGCGAGTTCATCGCTACCGGGCGCGGCGAGATTTGCCAGACGGTCGTGCAGGTTAAGGATGAAAGTCGCCGTGACCAAAGTGCCGAGCGCAACGGTCGGGTCGCCGCGCTCAAGCCGCCAAAGTGTATCGCGGCTGACAAAAAGCCGCGCGGCCATGTCGCTCGTGGAGATGCCGCGCTTGCGCCGGGCGAGCGCGAGGTCGCGGCCCAACTTGCGGAGCGCACGTTCGGCGGGCAGCGGCATGGAGGCGGCTTGTTGCGACATTTGATTAGTGTCGGCTATAACAGACTTAATGTCAACCGAAGTCTGACAAATCAGACACTATTGATTTGCAACACTGGCTGGCCAAACCAGCAGTGGCCCCGCCCGGATTATCGAATCGTTTCAGCATTATCTAAAATTGGAAGGCAGCGTTGCCGGACGATCCGAGTTTGTTGGGCTGCTGGACG
Source organism: Verrucomicrobiota bacterium (assembly GCA_050015635.1). Lineage (GTDB taxonomy): Bacteria > Verrucomicrobiota > Verrucomicrobiia > Limisphaerales > UBA11358 > UBA11358. The sequence continues at coordinate 792 of JBEKBA010000149.1, read as the reverse complement.
GGCACCTGGCCGACCGTGGATTTTGTTCGGACATGAATCAACTGCTTCGGGCAGGAATTGATTATGACCCGCAGCAGGCTGGGGAATATATGAAAGCCAAACTGCTTGCCCTGCTGCCGGAACGCTGAAATTCCAAAATCTTTGATGTTGGAAATATACCCACACCAAAGCCAAAGGCTTGTTGGTGTTCTTCGTGAATTCCTAATGTTACTGGCAAAATGGTCGGGAACATTGCATTTGAAATCACTGGCGGCATCGGTGAACCTGTTTCCATGCCGATTCCCGAAGCCACCTCAGCCGAAGCCTTCGAGAGCTATGTGGGCGGGCAAGTGTTGGTGGCTTGTCGCGATGAGGCTTGATGAGTCGAATCGTTTTGGTTCGGGCTTCCTTGTGACTCGCACGCCGCATGTGTAAGATGGAATACGAAGCAAATGTTTCGTGATCCGCTATATCGGCAAATCCGCCGCAGACTGCGCGAGCTGAAGGATGGAAATACCTTCGAGCAATGTGCGAACGATCTTCTGTCCAAAATTTACCCATCCCTCGCTCCGCGAGAGGGCGGCGACGATGCTGGCTTGGATGGTTTAATTGCCACCGAAGGCAAGAGTTCCATTCAACTGATTTGCACCACTGGCGAAGATGTTCTAGGAAATTTGTCTGGCAGCATCGAATCGAATCTTAAAAAGGGTGGAAAGAGCTACGCCAGCATTTTCGCAACATCTCAAAGTTTATCCAATCCCAAGAAGCGAATATTGGAGGAGCGCGCAAATAAACTTGGGCGAACGCTGATTC
>JBEKBA010000148.1:0-5216 GCA_050015635.1 Verrucomicrobiota bacterium | reverse complement strand
CCGATGCTTGCCTGCCACTCTTTCGCCTTTTCGTCCTGCAAGGAGTTCACCCATGCGTCCAATTCTTTGTTGGCGTCTTCCTCTTTTGCTGTCTGTGCCTGGATCAGCCAGATGTAAAACCGCAAATTATAATCTAACGCGCCTAATGCTATCGCTTTGTGCAAATTATCCAATGCCGGATTCCATTGTAACAAATTATACTGGAGCAAACCCAGAAAGGCATACGTCTCTGGAACTTTGGGTCCCAATTTGACAGCCCGATTGAAATCGGCAAGTGCGCCGTTGTCATCGCCACGTTTTTCCTTCAGAAAACCGCGTGCGGGGAAAGCGGACACATCATTCGGATTGAGTTGAAGGGCTTTTTCCAAGTCACTGCTTGCACCGTCAAAATCATCCAATTGCAGCTTGATGCTGCCGCGACCGGCATATGCATCCGCATCTTGAGGAGTCAATTCGACGACTTTGTCGAAATTTGTCAGCGCGCCGTGGAAGTCCTTGAGTCCCCCCTTGGCATAGCCGCAAGCCCGATATGAAAGGGCGTCATTGGCGTCCAATTCGATGGCCTTGGAGGCATCCGAAACCGCCTTTTCGTATTCTTTAAGCGGCTGTTCAACCAGAGCACGATTCCGGTAGGCCGTTGCTTCCTCCGGCGTCAATTCCACGACCCTGTTTAAATCATCCAGAGCACCATCCCAATCCCGCAATATCGCCCGAGTCAATCCACGGTAGTTGTAGGCGACTACATTGTTGGTATCCATTTTAATTGCTTCGGTGTAATCGGCTATCGCGCCATTGTAATCCTTCAGCGTAGACTTGCAAAGCGCGCGCTCAAGAAAGGCCGTTCTATTCTCTGCTTCATTCAGTTCAATAACGTAGCTGAAATCAGAAATGGCCCCATCGTAATCTTTAAGTGCGTATTTGGTGGCTCCTCGAAGCATGTAGGCATCTTTATATTGAGGATTTAATTCTATTGCGCGGGAAAATTTGACCAACGCATTGGTTTGATTTCCCGAACTCGATTTCTCCAAACCCGCCGTGTAGTATGCAACGGCTTTTTCCTGCGGCGTTTTGCAAGAGGAGCAAAGCAAGGGAAGTATGAGCAGAGTCAATCCGAATCGTTTCAAATAGGGCTTCACTCGGCAGAGGGTAATACTATAAACCTTGTGCGCAAACGCTAAATCTTATCCAACTCAGTGCCTTGTAATACGGCTGTTTTCGGATTCGTCTCAATTCCATCGCCACATGCGGCGAAACACCCGCACGCGCCGACACCGTGGCATACGTGTGCCGCAACGCATGGAAAATTAGCCAAGAACGTTCCAGTTCACCGGAAATTGATTGACGATTGGCTTAAACAAGATAGAAACCTGCCTCAACGTAACCCCCAAATTTATGATTTACCGGCGAACTCTCTTTGCGGCGCTGTTGACCAGCGCGATTATTTCCCTCACTTCCCGTCCGTCGCCAGCCGCGATCAATCCACAGTTGCCACTGTTGAATGACCCGATTGATGTGAGCGGTGATTTCCGGGATTTTTCCGACCTTTATTATCTGGCGGACAAGCTCGCCGAATTCGATCCGGTCACCGGTCAAGGAAAAATCACCTACCAACGTGCCGAGTATTTCACGCGGCAGGCGTTCGATAATATGCTGGCCGTCATCAAGCCGGTCGGCCCCAATGAATTCCCCGCCGATCAATACGCGGCGAACCCGACACTGCCGTTTTCGATTGAATTTGTCTCACCGCGAACGCTGCGGATTCGCATGACCAGCGGTCCGCAATTTCGGAAAAATCCCGAGGAGTTGATGCTGGCCGGCGAAGTGCCAAAAGATGATTCCTGGAAATACGAGAAAATTGACGGCGGTCATCGTTACACGAGCCAATTTGGTTCGGTCACGATTCTGGAAAATCCATGGCACATCGAATTCCGTGACGCGCAGGGCAAACTGCTCACCCGAACCGACCACGATTCAGATAACGGCACTTCATTCACGCCCATCATGCCGTTTTCCTTTGTGCGGCGCGCGGTGGATTATTCGCGGAGCATGGACGCGGCGTTCACGCTCTCGCCCGGCGAGAAAATTTTCGGCTGTGGCGAATCTTTCACCAGCCTCGACAAGCGCGGGCAGAAACTTGTGTTGTGGACGGACGACGCCAACGGCATTCAAAACCAGGGCATGTACAAGCCGATTCCATTTTTCATGAGCAGCCGGGGCTACGGAATGTTCATGCACACGTCGTCACCGATCACCTGCGATTTTGGAAATTCCTTCGCGGGCGTCAATTCCCTGATGATTGGCGATGACGAGCTTGATTTGTTCGTTTTCTTCGGTTCGCCCAGGGAAATTCTTGATGAATATACCAGGCTCACCGGCAAATCGCCGATGCCGCCGCTTTGGTCGTTTGGTTTATGGATGAGCCGCTGCACCTACAACGCCGAAAGCCAGGTGCGCGACGTGGCGGCGAAACTGCGTGCGAACCGCATCCCGTGCGACGTGATTCATCTGGACACCGGCTGGTTTGAAACCGATTGGCAGTGCGACTATGAATTCTCGACTTCGCGTTTCCAAGACCCCCAAAAAATGCTTTCAGATTTGAAGAACGACGGCTTCCATATTTCGTGCTGGCAACTCCCGTATTTTGTGCCAAAGAACAAATTGTTCCCCGAACTTATCGAAAAAAATCTCGTCGTGCGTGATGCGAAGGGAAATTTGCCTTATGAAGACGCCGTGCTGGACTTTTCAAACCCGGAAACCGTGAAATGGTATCAGGACAAACTGGCAAACCTGCTGAGAATGGGCGTTGGCGCCATCAAGGTGGATTTCGGCGAAGCCTCGCCGAACAGTGGAATTTTCGCCGACGGTCGCACCGGTTTTTACGAACATAATTTATATCCACTGCGCTACAATAAAGCCGTCGCCGACATCACCAAGGAAATCACGGGGGAAAATATCATTTGGGCGCGCAGCGCGTGGGCAGGCAGCCAGCGTTATCCGGTTCACTGGGGCGGCGATGCCGAAAGCACCGACGACGGCATGGTCGCGGAATTACGCGGCGGCTTGTCGTTTGGTCTTTCGGGATTTTCATTCTGGAGCCACGACATCGGCGGTTTTACGGCCACTTCCGTGGCGAGCATGGACAAAAATCTTTTCGCGCGCTGGCTCGCCTTCGGAATGATGAGTTCCCACAGCCGTTGTCATGGCATCGCACCGAAAGAGCCGTGGAATTATGGCGATGATTTCATGAACGAATTTCGCATCGAGGACGAGTTGAAATACAGATTGATGCCTTACGTTTACGCACAAGCGAAGGATTGTTCCGAACGCGGCCTGCCGATGGTACGGGCGTTGTTTGTGGAATTTCCAGATGACCCCGGCTCATGGCAGGTGGATGACGAATATCTTTTCGGTTCGAGCATTTTGGTTGCGCCGCTCATGGAGGAAAATGCGACCGGACGGAATGTTTATCTGCCGCCAGGAAGCTGGATTGATTACCAGACCGGAAAATCCTACGACGGCGGCTGGCATCAAATCGAGGCCGGACAAATTCCCGTGGTGATGCTGGTGCGCGACGGCACGGTGCTGCCGCACATCGCGCTGGCGCAATCCACGATGCAGATGGACTGGTCTAAACTTGAACTTGTTGTTTTCGCCAAAAATGTGACAACCGCGAAAGGTTTGATTTGTCTGCCTTCGGATAATGAGTTACACGAACTCGCGCTGACGGACGAAAATGGTGAGTTCAAACTGGTGAACGATCCGCTTGCCGGCAAGGTGGAGTGGAGCATCCGCCCGTATTCAAAAAAATTAAATTTAGCCGAATAACGGAAACAATCAACATCAGAAGTTTGTTTGGAATTCACCCCACGAAAAACCGCACAAAAGGACTGTCTGTTGCCTTGACATTTTTTTATGCGTGGTGTTGCTGCAACAATGACTGGCCCAAAATTCACCATCAGATGCTCCAGCCAGCCCGCGCGAACGATGACCAGGAATTCCCACTTGGAATGGAAGGTTATCCGCTGAATTAACTTCGGCACAATGAAACTCCGGAATTTGCTTTGTTGCGCCGTTGCATGACGTGTTGCCGAAACAAGGGATGATTTTAGCCGCTGTTTTTCATACCACGGTTCTTATTTAACGGTTCCCGATGGTCGTTAATTCGTCCGGGTTTCAAGTTCCACGGTCATTTGGCGCACGGGATCCCCGGCGGTTTCGTCCATAGGCGATGTCATATCAGGTTTTAATTCAACGGTGAAATGCTGCGTTGCGGGGTCGTATTGAACCGCTCCCGCTTCACCGGATTGAGCCACAACTTCAGGCGCGCTGATAGCGTAACCATGCAGGACAACAGACTGCTCAATTTTTGCAAAAACGATGCCAATTGTCAGTCTTCCGGGTTCGTCCCGTAACGAGATGATACGCTGCTTGCCAGTGGAAACGAACTTATCCCTGTCACCAAGGAATGCAATTCCACTCCTGCCCACCGGCGCCACCACGTAAAACGCAGCAGCTTGACTGGCGAGAATGGTGGAAAAAGTTTTGCCGGCATTCAAGCGGCGGGCTGTGCCGGCGAAATAGTCATAGATATAAACCGGGGTTGTCATGCCCAATTCGGATGGGGAAAACCGCACTTCACCCGCGTCCGACCTGGAACGGTTGAACGCAAAAACATATTCAGTTTTCAATCCATTGTGATCGGTGTAAGTGCTCGCGACCAAGGGCGACTCGATGTGCCTGGCATCAGCAATATAACACTGGTCGAGCGGCAAAATTGAAACGTCGGGCTTGACGATAACTCCATCAGCACGAACGGCTTCCATGATATTTCTGCTATTTTCATGTCCCACGGCATCACCAATGCCGACCGGCCCGGCTGAAAGGGTGGAGAGCAGCACATTATTGGTTTCGGTGCTCATATAAACATCGGCCCAAGGCCAAATTCCCATTGAAGCGGCCAACCGGGAGGTGTAAAGGAAATCGTTCCATTTATCAGGATTAAACCGATCGTTGCTGGTGCGAATGGTGGTGAGATTGTCATAGTGGCTGCCTTGAAGGAAATAACAGGGCGAAGGCATACAATATTGGAGCGTAATGCCTTTTTCCGTGCATGCCCGCGCCATATTGTTCAGAAACGCTTCGGCGGTATCGACGTTACTGCTGAAAGCCAATGAATATTTGTAGATCCGGTCAAGCCAATCTTGTTCATAGGTGAC
>JBEKBA010000147.1:0-5245 GCA_050015635.1 Verrucomicrobiota bacterium | reverse complement strand
TTATGGGGCGATGCGCCAGTTTTGCTACCAATCATGTGAAGCTCTTCACCAGTTTGATAAAACGTATCTCCAGTGAATTTTGCCAGTTGATACCTCAGTGTCGCGAGATTTTTGTCAGCAGCGACCTCGCGAACTTTCTCGTAAAGCTTTTCAAGCCCCTCGTTCTCGTTCTTAAACGCATCCTGATTCATGGCGATCACGGCTATGGCTAATGGTCAAAAATTGAATCACGGCCACCGACGGCCGATGTCCGCACATCAAAAATTATAACCTAAACCCGATGTTTGGGTCAAAACTGTAATACGGAAGAACCTTAATAAATTTCAGGCGTCGAGAAGAATTTGTGCGGCACGCGGGGGCAGTTTTGAAGCGGCAGCAGCAGTTTCGCCATCGCGTTGCGAGGGCGACGGACTCTTAAACCCATTCTGAGCAGCTCGCCACTGGACAAAATCCTGCCAGAAGATGACCCCTCGAAATGCGGGAAAACCGGGCAGATGAAACCAATCCCGTGCCGTCGAGTATGAGACGCCGGCACAGACGGCAAATTCTTTGGCGTTCAAGGCTTGATCCAAACGGCGCTTTTCCATGACGGCTTCTAGCGTGATGCCTTGCAGTTGTTTGTCCTCAGTGTGGCGCAGTTTCATAATTTGTCTTTCTGCCCTTTCAGTCGCACCCCACACCCAAAACCGAACTGGCGATTGGGGACAGTGTGCGTCTTGCTAAATTGCGACAGAGGTTCGTCTGTCATAAATCATCGCTCCATGTCCATGTCACGTCCACGGTCTTGCGGCGGCATGTCATGCTCGCTAGGTTGCCGGTTTGCGAACTTTGCCCAAGTATCCATGACGGTATCGCGTGCGGCTTTGCCCACGTCCTCCACCGCCAGCAGCGACCGCTCCCACCACGTCTTGCCCATGCCGTATTGCTGGACTTCGCCGTGCTTCTCAATCGCCCGTGCCCAAGGCATGACGGCATTGAGGGATTTTACCCAGCGCACCAGCTTAAACCGCTCCGGGTCGGCCACCACGCCCCGGCGTTTCATGGCGGTTGCTGCCACGCCAATTTTCGGCTCCGGTATCTGGTCAATGCCCCGGTCTTTGAGAGAGCGGTGATCCACCCGCTCATCCCGCCCGGCTTTTTCCAAAGCGGTATTGACGGCGTTAGCCCATGATTCACGTTGTTTGCACAACAGCCCCACGTCATTCCATTCACGGGGTTTCTTGGCGCTGAAATGGTCGCCGTCCAGACGGCGCATCGTGCAGAGGATATGCACATGGGGATTTTTTCCGTCTTTGGAATGGTGGAGGGAAACTTCGGCCACCATGCCGGTATTGACCAGTTCCTTTTGCGCCCAGCCAGCGGCCAATTCAAATTGCTGTTTGGCGTCCAGTTCTCGTGGAACCGCCAGAACGAACTCGCGTGCAAGTTGAGCGTCCTTGCGCTTCTCAGACTGCTCGACCGTGTTCCAAAGTGTGTCCGGCTTGGCTGTCCATTCTGGTGATCCGTCGGGGCATAAAATGACCGACTCAATCACACCCTTGCTGCGGCGGGAATAGTCGTGAACCATGTCGCAGCGTTCATCCCGAATTTTGCCGCCGTTGCGGTAGGCGGCAGCAGCGACCACGGAGCGCCCTCGATTTTCCCGGCTGAAGATTTTTGCCTCTAAGCGGTATATCGCCATATACCTAACCAGTCGTTACTCCTTTCCTATTACGAACAGTATATCAGAAGTGAAAGGCTCAGTCTCGTGGAGATTGGCTCTGACAGCCACTTTTAGAGTGATTGTCCATTGCCGTCCGTCTCCATTCTCAGCCAGCGCGACGGCCTGAAACAGGCCGGAGCAAAAAAGGCTGAATGGCGCGGTTATACATCGCAAGCGATGTTCCGCGCTAAAGGGACTTCAAAGCCGTCCCTTTTGAAACCCTGCTTCACTGGGGCGGTCGTCCGCCCCACAGGGGTTTTCTACCCCTGAAACCCCGACAAATGGGCGTGCCGCCCTTTGCAACCCTGCCCAAGGGCGGGCCACCCTTGGAACCGGCCATTAGGGGTCGTGCCACCCCTAAAAACCCCCGCCGTGCGCCCGCCACTGTTCGACCGGCGGCGCAGCGAGCTAGAGGCTCGCAAGCCCTGCGCCGCCTCGTTTTACCTCACGGCCAGGCCGCCGCTTTCCGGTGAGGTAAAATGGCCTGAATACGGCAGTAGGCAAGGATATGACTACAAGAGACGGTTTTTATTAAATCGTAATAAAATGGTAATAATTGGCTGGTATAGTCGAGGGTATGCAGGGCGTTGAAACAGCACAAATGCAAAGCGATTGCCTTCCGGCGACGTGGGGCGGGCCTGTCAACGAGGACGGCGAGGATGACATCATCCCGCACAATCGCACACGGCAGGCTGTCTGGATTGCGGAACGGGAAAGGCGGCTGAAAGAATTGCAGGAGCTGGAACGCCGCTTCATGGCGACGCGCGATCCGGGGTATTTGAAAGATTTCATGTTCAAGGGCGAGTTTCCCAAAGAGCCGCATGCAGTATGGGATTTCGCGAATTATCGTGCCGATGGCAAAAAGGAAGGTAATCTGCCAGAAAAGTTGATTGAAGAGCATAATCGAATTGCCAGAGAATTTTTTCCGGGAATTGAGATCAGGGAGGTAAAAACCATCAAAGGAGACCCACGACTTGTCTACATTGGAGTCACAACGGAAATGCTTTATGCGGCAATCAATCTGCGGCGGACGGAGCAATCGCTGGCGAAGAAAATTGAACACGGCAGAGAAACGTTCGAGGGACAAAGGCTCTCTAGCAGCCGGGTTCCTGACGCCAGAGGTCGCTAGTTGCATCTGCTCAAAATACTGAGCATGGCCTCAAAAGGGCATTGACAAGCCGGTGACAAAGTGGCACCATGTAGGCATGGAACATACTATCGAAGAACCTCGCAAGAGGATTACGGCTCGCGTTTCGGACAGCGTGCGCGTGACATTGGAACAGGCGGCAGAGCTTTTGGGTTCGACCGTCAATCAGTTCGTCGTGCAAACGGCTTATCAGGAAGCACAGCGCGTGGTCGAGCGTGAAACGGTCATTCGTCTTTCGCAGCAGGATGCACGGACGGTGCTTTCCCTGTTCGACAATCCGCCCAAACCCAACAAGCGTCTCAAGGACGCGGTAAAAGCGTTCAAAGGCACGGTTCGTGCGTAAAATCGAACTGCTGACGAAGTCTCACGACCGGGACGGATTCGACTGCGGGAGCGAACCGCTCAATCTGTTTCTCAAGCAAACCGCGCGGCAACATGCAGAACGGGGAATTTCACGGACATTTGTTCTGGTGGATGAAGGCGCGTCCGCGCCGAAACCCATCATTGGATTTTTCTCCCTCAATCTCTGCCAGATAAAATCAGAGTCACTTTCGGCGGATGAGGCAAAGAAGCTGCCGCGTGACGTGTCCGGCATCAGGCTTGGCAGGTTGGCTGTCGCCAAAGCATATCAACGGCAAGGCATCGGGAAAACCCTGCTGGTTGCGGCAATGGGAAAATTCATTGAAATTTTCAACACGGCGGGCGGGATTGGCCTTTTCGTAGATGCAAAAGATCAGGAAGCCAAACACTACTACGAGCAATTCGGCTTTGTTGCCCTGCCCTCGAACGAACTGGAATTGTTCCTGCCGGTAAAAACGATTCAAGAGGCATTGACACCAAACCCATAAAGCAATGAGGATCAAATCCGAGCTTCAAATATTTCATAAGCTGCTAAAATAATGAAGGCATTACTTGTGCGCGTCGGCGCAGATCAGAGCAACGGTGGCGGATACTGGAACGGTCCAGTGGACAGCAGTAGCGGCGAATTTGTTTATGTCCCAATTCCTGATGATGGGCCGTTCCACCCCGGTCTCGCCAAACCATATAATGCCCTAGCCGCGAATCTTGGCGGTAAGTGGCCTTCGCTGCCTCTGCATCTTGCAAGACTCGACACACATCTTGATCCAGACTTCGCTCATCTCACGTACGGCGATCAAGGCGAACGTGCAAAACAGATTTCAACCAAACTCGGAAACGGCGACCTGATTGTTTTCTATGCTGGACTGACTGACATCCATCCCAATCCACAATTGGTTTACGCGCTCATCGGTCTTTATGTAATTGATGCTATTGTTCCTGCAAAATCGGTATTGCAACCACACTGGCACGAAAATGCCCACACACGTCGAGTCACATCTTTCGCAGGCAATGACATTGTAGTCCGCGCCCGACCAGTTGTATCGGGACGCCTTGTGAGGGCATTGCCCATCGGAAGCTATCGCGACCGCGCCTATCGAATTCTGCCTGAATTGTTAGCCGCATGGGGTGGGACAACTGTGCGAAATGGATACCTTCAGCGGAGTGCTCGGTTGCCGGAGTTCAATGATGCGGCACGATTTTATGATTGGTTTCAAAAACAGAATGTGACACTAATTTCACGAAATAATTAAAGCAGGAAATGGCTAAATTCTATTTTTATAAGCTAACAGTGGATGACGGCGGCGCACCGTGCGTCGAAAATGGTTTGCTCAGTCTCGCGATTTGTAAACCGATGCTTCGCAGCACGGCAGAAGACAAAACCGATGATATAATTTTTGGTTTCGCTGCAAATTCCCTCCATGCCGACAATCGGCTTATCTACATAGCCCGCGTTACGAAAAAATTGACCGATGGTGAATACTTCAAAGAACAGAAATACAAAAATCGCAAGGATTGTATCTACGAATGGACTGGCAAGACTTACAAGGTGCGTGCAAATGCAAAGTTTCACGGTTCTGACAAAGACCTGACGCATGATTTAGGCAAATCTCCAGACTTTGCGAGGGCGAATGTGCTCTTGAGTGATGATTTCCGTTACTTTGGTGGCAACGTTCCAGAACATTATAAAAGGCGATTTCCAAACCTGGTAAAAGCACTTGCTGGCCTGAAACGGGGACATCGCCTCCACCACCACCCTGCGCTGCTTGGTGAATTGCAACGCCTATGGAACGAAACGCGACGTGATTACGCTCGAAAGGTTATTGGTAAGCAGAGCCAAGAATCGCGCTGCGGTGTTAGCCATCGGGGCGGTGGTTGCGGTGTTGCCGTTCCAAAGAAGAATTGTTAATAATTATGCTAAACACATCTGGCGATAATCGCCAGTGGCTACGCGGCCTTCTGATTGGCACGTTGAATTTCAGCCCGTCCGCGTATTCAGATAATCGGCTTGCCGCATTCCTGTCCCTCTGTTAATCCCT
>JBEKBA010000146.1:0-5287 GCA_050015635.1 Verrucomicrobiota bacterium | reverse complement strand
GGAGCAAAACACGCCGGTCGGTGCAACGGCTCGCATCATAAACGTCGTAGCATATTATCTCTGACACTTACGACTCCTTGCCGTTGTTCTGTCAAGAGGTGCTCGGCGTGACGCTTACGATTTTACGGTGTCTATTATCTTCTATTTGCAAATCTGACCCAAACACTGGTTTGAGTTGGGCATGGAGCACTGAAAACGGAAGGCCGGGAGATATTTTTCCGCTCGATTGTCCTGCTTTTAAGCCAATCTCGGACTATTTGCGCTGACGGTTAATGCGTCAAGTGATTAAATACCCTGACGAGGCTTTGCGTCCGATAAATTTTGACGGTGACATCACCGACCGAAACTCGATGCGGCCAGGTTTTGGGGAGTCGAACTGGTCCGGTGGAGGCCAAAGGGGCTTTGGCGGGAATAGGCACATTCATGCGCAACAGTGTCACAAAACTGTCACAAAATGTCAATGAAATCTACGTAAGTCGTTGATTACAATGGTGCCGACGGAGGGGGTCGAAGCCAAACTACGGCCTTTCGTCACCCTGCGTAAATGTGCGTTCCGATGGCATAAACACACGCGATTATGCACGTTTGCCAAGTGACAGTCAAGAGAGCGTTTCGCGCACGAAAACGCACCAAAACGCGCAAAAAGTGTAACAACACTGTAACAACAAAATGAGGCATGAGACGGGGGCGGGGGGGGTAGCTCGTGGCAGCTGAGCCGAGTTGATGTAACCGATTCGTTCGCGCGGAAATTTTTGGCAAAAGGCATTTTGGATTGACGACCTTTGCGGCCACGCACACGACTTGGTGGCCAGCAATGGGATTTGACAAGGGTTCACAATTAAGTTAACCTGGTCCGATGCTGGAAGTTCAATTTTACCGGACGGCTGCCGGGGCATGTCCGGTGGAAGAGTTCCTTGATTCGCTGAATGCGAAGCAGGCGCAAAAAGTATTGTGGGTGTTGCGGGTGGTGCAAGAACTGCCGCGGGTGCCGCAGCAGTATTTGAAAAAGCTGGAAGGGACGGACGATTTATGGGAAGTGCGCGCCGAGTTTGGCGGCGATGCCTTCCGGTTGCTGGGATTTTGGGATGCAGGACGATTGATCATCCTGACTAATGGATTTGCGAAGAAAACACAAAAAACACCGGAGCGTGAAATTGCGCTGGCGGAGCAGCGCAAGCGTGACCATTTAAGCCGGAGGAAACAAAAATGAAAAATGACGTGGAAAATTACATTGAGCGGCGGAAGCGCAACGACAAGGCGTTCGCCAAAGATTTCGATGCGGGCTATGGGGAATACAAAATTGGCGTGATGTTGCGCGAAGCGCGCGAGCAAGCCGGCGTCACGCAGGAAAAACTGGCGCGAATCACCAAGACAAAGAAGTCGGCGATTTCGCGGCTGGAGAATCACGCGGAAGACGTGAGATTGTCCACGGTTTCGCGCGTGGCGCGGGCGTTGGGCAAGGCGGTGCGGATCGAATTAGTGGAAGCAACCTGACAAAGCCGCGCAGTCTGCAACCCGCGTGACGGCGCTCGGTTGGAGGTCACTTCGCGTCCACCAATTCCGCCAACGGCACGACTTCGACTTTCTTCGCCAGCGTGTAACGTTTCTTGCCGGGATATACGACGCGCAGTTCGTCGAGCTTCAAATCCGCCAGCGCGATGTGCATGGACGGCGTAAGGGTAGGTGCGTCCGCGCGTTTGCACTCGATGCCAATACGCCGTCCGCGTTTGAACAGCAATAAGTCCAGTTCCGCGCCCTGATGCGTCGCCCAAAAATAGGCTTCGTCGGGCCGCAGCGCCTTGAGAACTTCCTCGACGGCGTAGCCTTCCCACGACGCGCCGACTTTGGGATGCAGTCTGAGAAGAAAACAATTTGCGCATCAGTCACGACGCAACGGCCAGTTTCGATTTTGGCGAGAAATTGGCTCGTGACATTCCAGCCAAATAATTGAAGTCTTGCAGCCAACTCTTCCTGCGTTCAACCCCGTCGACGCCGGAACTTGGCGACATTTTTTCCAACTACATTGAGATCATGTTGCATGTCGAAGCAAAATAGTTGGTCATTCGAAGAGACATCGGTTTGGAATGAGCCACTTCCCGGCCTATGGGTTCAACAGGGATTTAATTTCTGTTTCAATTTCTTCCTTTTCGGTAAAACCCAGATGTTGTTTCACAATGCGCCCTGTTCGGTCAATAATGAACGTTGTCGGCAGACCTGCAATGCCGCCATAGGCGGTAACCACTTTTGTATCGGCCAAAACCACCGGATAATTTATTCCCATCTGTTGAACGAACGACTTTACCGTGTCTGAACTGGCTTGATCTACGGAAACGCCAACGACAGCGAGTCCCTGCGCCTGATATTTTTTCTGCAATTCGATGAGGCCTGGAATTTCCGCGCGACAGGGCGGACACCAAGTAGCCCAAAAATCCAGAATGACGACCTTGCCTTTGAAATCGGAGAGCCGAACGGTTTTGCCATTCAAATCCTGAAGTTCCCAACCGGGTGCGGGCGAAGCCTTTTCAATCGGATTTGCGTCACTTGCAACTAAACGGCTTTGACCAAGTAATGCAGTGGCAACTGAAATGGCTACGATTGAAAAGGCAATGCCAACGTTTTTTATCTTTTGCATACACATTGGTCGTCGAGCCATACAAATCCTTACATCCTTATGTTCAGCGATGGGCGTGATCAAACAATTGTAAGGAAACATCACCGCGCCACGACGTACAAGCATGAAACGTTACTTTTTTGGGTTGTGCAGTGCGGTTGCTTTGATTTTGTCTCTCGTTCTCACGGGTTGTTTCCCAGGCAAAAACGCGCGTTCAAATGTCACCTCAACTGATTTTGTCATAAATAATTTCAAGCCCATTCCGGTCGCCGAGCGCAAACAAAAGCTCGACCCAATGCAATATCGCGTTACCCAAGAAGCCGCCACGGAGCCACCATTTGCGAACGCCTATTGGGACAGCCACGCACCGGGCATTTATGTGGACGTCGTGTCCGGCAAGCCGCTGTTTAGTTCACTGGACAAGTTTGATTCCGGGTGCGGTTGGCCGAGTTTTTCCAAGCCGGTTGACGACAAAGAGGTTGTCGAAAAAGGCGACAATTCTTTTGGCATGGAACGAACAGAGGTGCGTTCGGCGACGGCGGATTCGCATCTGGGTCACGTTTTTGACGACGGTCCCGGTCCGACTCATCTGCGTTATTGCATCAATTCTGCGTCGCTGAAATTTATTCCATTGGCTGAGATGGCGTCGGCGGGTTATGCCGACCAGCTTGCGCCGTTTGTGAACGCAGGCTTGATCAAACCGTTGCCCAAGACCGAGACCGCAATTTTGGCAGGCGGATGCTTTTGGGGTATGCAGGAAATTCTTCGCCAGATTCCCGGCGTTATCAAAACGACCGTGGGTTACACTGGCGGCACTGTGCCGAATCCGACCTATGAAATGGTTTGTTCCCATACCACCGGCCACGCGGAAGCGGTTCAAATTGTGTTCGATCCATCCAAATTGAGCTACGAACAGTTGCTGGGCTTCTTTTTCCGTATGCACGATCCGACCACGCTCGATCAGCAGGAAAATGACGTCGGTTCGCAATACCGTTCTGCCATTTTCTATACCAGTGACGAACAAAAGCAAATTGCCGAACGGGTCAAGACGCAGGTGGACAAATCCGGGAAATGGAAACGGCCTATCGTCACGGAAATTACCAAGGCATCCGTGTTTTATCCGGCGGAAGAATATCATCAGGATTATTTGCAGAAGAATCCTGACGGCTACAACTGCCATTATCTGCGGAATTAAACTGCATGAATCCACATGCCGACTCGCCCGAACCGGTGCTGCTCGTCATCGCGGATATTAGCGGTTACACGCGTTACATGACAGCGACCGCCAAAACGCTAGCGCATAGTCAGACCCTCATTACCGAACTCGTCGAGAGTATCATTCAACAGGTTGAAGCGCCGCTCGAAGTGGCGAAACTGGAAGGTGACGCAATTTTTCTTTTTTGTCGCAAGCCCAAGGACACCGCGCGCTGGCTGGAAACCCGCGCGGACATCAGCCGCAAGTTGCTGGACTTTTTTAAGCGTTTCCGCGAAAAACTATCCGAACTCGGCCGCTCCAACACCTGCGCCTGCCATGCCTGCACGCACCTCGAAAAACTCCGGCTCAAAATCATCGTCCACAGCGGCGAGGTTTTGTTTCACCGCATCCTGCATTTCAATGAACTGGCCGGCACGGATGTCATCATCGTCCACCAGCTGCTGAAAAATTCCGTCCCGGCTGCTCATTATCTGTTGTTGACCGAAGCCGCCCGAAGGGATCTGCAATTCCCCGAAACGATAACGTTCAAATCCAGTTCCGAAACCTACGAAAACTTTGGCCGCATCAAAACCGAGTTTCACGATTTTAATTTTGACGCTTCGCCAGCACCGGCGAATGGCGGAAATGCTTTTGGCACACGTTATCGCGAATCATTGCGGTTGTATTTGAAACTGTGGTTCGGGCCGTTTTCGAGTCGGCAAAAATTTCAGAATTTGCCGGATGAATCCAGCCGTCCGGTCAGGGCGGGATTTGCCGCATTGACCGCTGTGCTGACGCCAATCTTCATACCGGTCGCAGCGGTGCTGGTCGTTTTTCACGCGCTGAAAAAGGCCAGATGAAGAACGGAACACCGAGTCTAATCCGCGAGATTGCTTCCTTGCGCGAAATGATTGAATGACTGGGATAAACTAAAACAACCTGTGAATGGGGCGATAGGCCGTTGTCTAAAACAAAATGAAATCCAATTTTGTTTTCACCGCCTAAATATCGATTCAGCCTTTACAAAGTCAAAAGCTGTTTCACCAATTCCTTATTTTTGGCGGCGACATCCGTGCGTCCGCTGGCTTGGGCGATGACGACAGTTCCGGTAATAATTGACAAGATCGGGTGGACGAATTTTTTTGAATCTCTGGGACTAATTTGTTTGACCAATCCGGTCACGAATTTTTCCACGCCGGTAAAGTGCGCGGCAATCGTTTGCCTCACCTCCGGCTCGTCCTGTTCCGGGCCAAATTCAGCCATGCTCCTGATGAACGGGCAGCCACGAAATCCCGGATGCAAGATGCTGACAGCCAGCGCGTCGAAAATCGCCAGCAATCGTTCAAGCGCGGGTTTCGATTCGTCTCCGGTGAAACGGGCGATCAATTGCTGCCAGTCCCGATCTTTATAGGCTAGGTATTCGGCGATTAGCCGCGCTTTGGAGGGAAAATGCCGGTAGAAAGTCATTTTGGCCACGCCGC
>JBEKBA010000145.1:0-5347 GCA_050015635.1 Verrucomicrobiota bacterium | reverse complement strand
ACCGCCCGTTTCCAACACTGATATGAACACCGGCGGCATGGGAACGCTCAACCGGAAAACGGTTCCATAGTGGTTGGCGCCGGCTTGGTAAGTGGTGCCGTAGAAATCGCCATCTACACCCGATACCAATCCACCATCAATAACGGCGCCGTCGTTGCCGTTAGTGAACGAGTAAAGGCTGGCGAACGCGTCGTTGGTCGTTATTTGAAATATGGTGCCTTGATTAATAGAATTCGAGCCGCCTGCTTCTGTGGTTCCGTAGAGCAGGCCGTCCCGGCCCTGCACCATTCCACTATATGGATTGGCACCATCATCGCCACCCGTGAAGGCATACATACTGGCAAAGGCGCCGTTGGTCGTCACTTTGAATAACGTACCTGCGTTCGAACTGCCACCATAGTAGGTTGTGCCATAGAAATTGCCATCCACACCCTGGACCAGTCCGCCGTAAGGGTTATTTCCGGGAAAGGCGCCATTGGTCCCACTGAAAGAAACAAGCGAGGTCAGCGCCCCATCAGTGGTCATTTTGAATATCGTGCCATAACCGCCGCCATTGGTGCCTCCACCGGCCGTTGTGCCATAAAAATTGCCATCCCGCCCCAAGGCCAGCCCCGCCACCGGATAAGCGCCGTTTGTGTTGTTGAAAGAGAGCAAGTTCGTCAACGTGCCATTGGTCGTCATCAGAAAAATTGTGCCGTAACCTGGCCCATTCGTGCCGCCGCCAGCCGTCGTGCCGTAGAAATTGCCATCGGATCCCTGCGCAAGCAACGCTTGAGGATTGGCACCATTTGTGCCGGCAAAAGAGACCGAGGTCGTCAGCGTTCCGTCAGCCGCCATCTTGAATATAGTGCCCACGTTCGAACTGCCACCATAGTAGGTTGTGCCATAGAAATTACCGTCCTGCCCCAAGGCCAGCCCTGCCACCGGATAAGCGCCGTTTGTGTTGTTGAAAGAGAGCAAGTTCGTCAACGTACCATTGGTCGTCATCTGAAAAACCGTGCCGTAACTGGGGTTGTTTGTGCCGCCGTTAACCGTCGTGCCATAAAAATTGCCATCGTTGCCCAATACCAGCCCCGCTTGCGGTCCAGCGCCATTGGTATAATTGAACGCAACCAAGGGTGTAAAAATGACACCTCCATTTACCCGGGGCGACAACAGCATCCCTGCAATCAAAAGTGCGTGGACCGTAAATCGATTCATAAGGTCCAATTTTGGAATTTGAGAATGCCAATTATCCGCGCAAGAAATAAAACCGCTATAAAAACTTCCGGCACACCTCTAAGCGAAAACCGGTGCCCCGGCTATTTTATCAGAATGACTTGGATCAGGCCGTGGTACGTTTCAACCAGGCACAGCGCCCGACATAAACCAACCCCAACAGAGCAATGGCCACACCTCCGAAGACACCCGCTTCCGGCACAATGGTAAAGGCAAAATTGCCCGCCGCTAAGCGGGGGATCGTATCATCTTGATAACCCCAAGAGAGAGGGTTTTCCACACTTGCACCAAGAGGGTCCACACCCGCAGCACGATAAGCAGCACCGACAGTCACCGCTCCATCGAAGTCATTGCCTGTGATTTCGCCTGCCGGCGTTTTTCCATTATCGTAATAAGGCAAAGCCCCACTACTCCCATAGTTGTTGGCAACGACCATGTAGGTTCCCGGATTCAACTCAACAGTCCCCACTGTTTTCATCGCAGTTGATGTCCCTGCTAAAAGACTTCCCGGACTCCCGGCAGTAAAGCTAACCGGCGCGACCACAAGGGAGGAACCCAGTAATTGTTCATTGACCTCATTTATGGCATAAATTGCAACCGAGATGCTGCCGTTAATGGTATAGCCGGAGGGTTCGTATATTCCCAATTCATTCACATCAATATCGCTATTCACGGTGAAAATATTACCAATACTGTAGGGCCCGCTTTGACCATTCGGCGCCAAGCTCGCGGGATAGTCATATGCAACTTCGTCATAGGCAAGAGTTGCCCGGGCTTGAAGCGCAACCCACATGACGGCGGCCGTAATCAACATTACTATGTTTGTCTTTCTCACAATTTCCCTTTCTGGGGGTGTTGCAATTCGCAATGCGAACTACTCATCTTTAATACTTTAATTGGTAAAATGTCAAGCTTTTTTTGACTGATTTTTGCCTCGGATAATTCGGGCAAACAGAACAAGAACAAGACCAACGACGCCGATTTGGCTCACGCCAAGCTCGGGCACCGCAACGATTCCGAAATTGGCGTCGGCAAACCTTGGGGCGTTATATGATCCCTGCGAATAGTAAAGGAAGTCAGCCAACGTATCGGGATCCGTAATGCTGGCGGTGAGAGGGACATTATCGTCGTTCTCAAAGCTTCCGTATCCGTTATAACTAACATATCCTCCGAAGGTGTTGGCGCTCGCCGAGTTGACGGGGGTCTGATTGTTGTCGTAATAGGGCAGAAATCCCGCGCTGCCGTAATTGTCAACCGCAACCATATATAGGCCTGAAGCCAAGGATACAGGTGTAATCGTCGCAGCGTAGGTTGATGTCCCCGGAACAATCGCCCCCGTTGACTGGTTTAAGGTGACAGTCGCCCCGGTCACCAGCGTGGCCGTATCTATAATCTCGGGTCCAGGCGTCGAGCTGACCGAGATTGAAAAAATGCTTACATCGGCGGATTGCGAGCCGCTGAACGGATTAACGCCGCCGCTGGCAAAAAGCCCGAGCAGATTCACGCTGATGGGGGAATTGACGTAGAAATCGTTCCCAAAGTCGCCCGGCCCACTTGTGATTGGCGCCACTGACTCGTTCGCCGTCAAAGTTGAGGAATAATTATAGGCCAGGCTCTGCGCCTGGAGGTGGGCGGCGGCAAACATGAGGGCACCGGCAACCGCTTTTATGGGGTTCATAGTTTTCATAAGATTCATATTTTGTTAAATTCTATTTCTGGCCTACCAGACTGGGCTTTGGCAGGACAATCGGCACCCATCTCCTGATAGGGGCATCTTCCGTTTCGATTATTCTGGAATCGAACCGTGGCGGGAGGCGGTTGATACGTGTCCAGGTTTTCAAGCATTGTTCCCAGCTTTCCATCAAAATTTCCCCGGTTATTCCAAAGACTTTTTTATCATACGCGCTCAGGGATGAATACCGGCAACAGCCGTTCGCGCAGGCACTATAATCAAAACGAGAATCCTTATGGGAACAGAGGCAGACTTTTAAATTCAAGTCAGCACAATTTGCGACGTGAAGAGGGTAACTGGCCTGATAGAAGTTTGCACAGGAGTTGGGCTTTACCCAAACCTGGATGCTGTCCTCAAGTTTGAGCTGGATATAGGTAAATCCGAGTTTTTGACCAATAAAGACAAAATCCTGCCACATACTTTCCACGGAACGTGACCGGCGGCTTTCCTGAAGCAGCCAGCGCGTTTGCCTGAGGGCATATTGAACATCCGCCCGCATGGAGAGTGAATTGTTCAAGACCCGACCGACGGCAAACCATTCCCTGCTGAAACTCAATTTCCCGGCAGCGACCAATATGACGAGAGCGCCGAAACCCGCGAGAACCGGTATCCATTCGCCGCGCAGCAAAATGGCCACGAATCCCAAGGTCAGGAATATCATAGTGAAACCATAAAGCCATAAGACCACTTTTTTCCGCGAAAGTCCCATCTCCAGAAGACGGTGATGAATATGGCGGCGGTCCGGGCGGAAAATTGGCAAACCGCGCAAACCACGTCTTAAAATAGCGAACGACGCGTCGAGAATGGGGAGTGCCAATCCGAACATCGGAGCGGCCAAAGCGCCCGTGATTGTGCCTTTTTGAGAATTGGCGATGGTTGCGGCGGCGATAAAGAACCCGAGAAAGTAGGCCCCGCCATCGCCCATGTAAATTCTGGCGGGCGGAAAATTAAACCGCAAGAACCCAAGCAAAGCGCCGATCAAACCATAGCAGATCAGTTGCAGGCTCGAGATTTCCCGACCAACATAAACCAGAAGCACCAAGAGCATGAGGCAGATTCCTCCGGCCAATCCGTCCACGCCATCAATCAGGTTGACGATATTCGTGATGGCCACCAGCCAGAAGAGCGTAATCGGCAGGCTCCACAAACCCAGATGAATAATCGTGCCTTTAAAGGGAACCATGAACGTCTGAATGCCGAGCCCCAAAGAATAGACAGCAGTCGCGATGAGCAACTGCCCCAACAACTTTTTTCTTGCTCCCAAGGGATGAAAGTCATCGGCCAAGCCCAACAGAAACATGGCCATTGCTCCGGCCGCAATGATGGTTTGGTCACGCCCCCAAGGTAAATTGATATACCCGAAGCCAATCAGCAAGGAGACAATCAGGAACGGCACGGCAAGAACTATTCCACCGATACGGGGCACGGTTTTCTCCGGGTTGTGGTGAAAATCATGATGTCTGCGTGCCGGAATCCACCGTGCGGAATACTGAAGAATGATGCGAACCAGAAAACCACTGACAATCAGGCTGGTCAGGAAAACTGCGATGTCAAACAACCAGTTCATCGGAAAATAAGGGCTTTTTGCGTTTTGGCCGCTGGTTGTATAGCCTGTCGCATATGTAAAAATTATTAAGGTTTGTTGAAAATCACCATCGGCTTTTGTCCACCCGCTCCAAGAAATCTTCGCGAACAAAATCTACTTCTGATTATCTGAACTAGCCGATTCTGATTTATCTGATTAGCGCGATAATGAATGTGCTTTTGAGAAAATTCAAGAAAAACATATTCACAATTTATTAAGAGTTATTAACAAAAAGGAATGGTCCGGAACCGGCGGAACACGCCGGTCCTTGCGGGCGGCAATGCGGCTGACGGCGCGGAGAAAAGTCAATTGATATAAAATTTGAAGTAATGAAAGACGGACGCCGCAGCGCAGCGTCCCTACCGTGCCAGCACTACCTTCAAATTGAACGCCGATTCTCGTTGCAAAAAAGGGCTGACGCACGCATCACAGCCGCATATGATACACGACGGCGCAGCAGCGACCCCCTCTCACACAATGATGGAAACAAAAAACCGCTCCGGCGGTCTTCGGAGCGGGTCTATTGAAAACAAACTGTCTTACTTCCGCTGGCGACGGAACAATAACACAGACAACCCGCTTAAACCCGCCAGCGCCAGCGTGGTTGGTTCGGGAACCGTCACCTGTTCGAACGATTGTTCAACTTGAGAAATCGTAATAAAACCGCCGTCAACGACTCCAAAACCAATGTCTTTAGTTACATACAGTATGGGTTGAGCGGGGTACAACATGGCGCCAGAGTTTGTAAAGGAAGTACTATCAATAGTATCGTCCAAAGAACTGGTAGCGACGGCAACCGCATTTCCTGGAAT
>JBEKBA010000144.1:0-5348 GCA_050015635.1 Verrucomicrobiota bacterium | reverse complement strand
CCCATCGTTTGCTGTCACGGTATAGTTGAGCAAAAGATCTGCAGTAGCAGCCCCGCCAGATACAAGGCTCATGTTTCCTCCCCAAGTCAGAAAATAACTGGTACCTACTTGGGACGCTGTAACCTGAATGTTGGAAGCGTCAAAAGAAGTCAAGTCACTCTCGTTGTAGGCAAACCCACTGAAGGTTTTGTCACCAATGCTCAGACTCGCGCCAGGAGTATCCTGAAGGTAAGCCAATGTAGCCGTGGTAAGAGGAGCCTGGGCTTTGACTGTTTGAACCTATATCAACAAAGCCATCATAGCTACGATTGCGAACGTCAATGCTCTGAAAAGAAAACCGACTTTTGCTTTCATAAATTTAAGGTTTCCGCGCTTTGTTTCTGAATGGGCGAACTTCAGGCCGGTTTTCTGACTCTTCCAAACAACTCAACCAGCAACCAAAAACGCCCCTAATTCTGCTTTAAATTTTTCTGAGTGGATTCACTATGAAGGTTCTCCCGGATAATGCAAGAAAAAGTTATTCACAAAATGGAATGGTCCGGAACCGGCGGAACACACCGGTCCTTGCGGACGGGCAGCGTGACGCTGCACTCGATTACGGACGGAGCAGCGCACCATCCCTACCTTTAAACGCGAAATTTCAACCGGGAGTTTCATGGTCGTCAGAATCAGCGTTATCGTCGACAGAATCGGTTGGGTCCGGCTGGATTGGGTCGAATTCGGTTTGACCGGGTTTGACCGGATTTGACCCGGATGGAGCAGGGGAATCTTTCTCCGGCGGCTCCGGTGTCAGGCCAAACTTTTCACACAACCGGCGTTCCTGTTCCTCCGGGCTGACCCAATTCCGGCAAATCAAGTCGCGCACCTCCGAGTTGTTTACCCACTTTTTGAACTGAGCGAACACCTCCTTATCGGTCTTTTCACGCTCACGTTCGAGACGTTCCTGCTCGATTTTCAGGCGCGCGGCGCTGTGGTTGCCGCGCTGCAGCGCCACAAAATCCTGACAAAATTCGCGCAGAGCTTTCAAGTCCGGCTCACCATCCGGGTTCTTTACGGCGGATTTCCGAATGGCCAGCAAATAACGGGCGGTGAGCCACACCCCGGTGGGGTCGGTAAGTGGCGGAGCGCCGGGCGGCTGCAACTCTGCGGCTTCGGCGGATAGTTGGCGAGCCATGTCCAGCACTTCCTGTTGCTGCAACCAAAGTTTGTAACCGCCGTTGCGCCACTCCGACAGGTTCTGCTTGCGGATGGGTTTGCCGCCGAATTCCGCCGTGATTACGGCCTGCACTTCGGGCAGGGAATTGAGCCAGGCGACCAGCGGGCGCGCCCGCTCGCCATTTTGGAGCCGGCGGTTGAGTTCCTCCTACACCGCCTTGGGCAAGCGTCCGATTTTGCCATTATGGGACAGGTTCATAAATTCAACAGTCGGATTTAGTCGGATTTACCCGGATTTTTCCATTTCTGCATTCGGGGTGGTGATTTCGCCAGATGGTTCCATTTGAGCCTCCTCAGCACCGAACAACAACAAGTCCAATAACTTGATTTTTTTGCTGAAGGAAAGGTCTGAATTTTGGGCCAATGATTCATCAATTTTTTGGAAGGCGCGGGCGTAGGCAGCGCAGTGCCGGGTTTGTGACGGATGGTTTCGAGGACTGTTCGGTGTGTTGTTTCGATTCATATTAGGTTTAGCTGTTTTTTGTTTTTCTTTGAGGGGTTTTCGATTGGCGGGTGTGAAACTGGACGGTCAGCGTATTGCCGACGAACCCAATGGGCCGGATGGCACTTGAATTGGCAGTTAGTAAAGCCATGTCGCGATTCTAACATGACATTGGCCGAATCATATGGGCAGAAATAATCGAGGATTTCCTGCCCACCTAATTCGCCCGCCGACCGGCAGTCTGCCAGTGCATTGGCACGTCCTCTTGCGGCAAAAACGGAAAGAGTCCTTTGAACACATCGAAAGCTTTTTTTCGTGCCCGTGGCCAGTCGGCGGTTTTGTACCGCAACCACGCGTCAGGCTTTATTTTTTCAATGCCCGTAAATGGATACGCGTTCATCAGCCGCATTATACCCAGCCACGCCAGATTATCGCCATATCCCTTCTGCTTCCTTACTCCTCTTCGGTCAGCCACACCCACCCGCCGGTTCTCCACCAACCAGGTCTTGAAGGCCTCAATAATCTGTGCATCTGTGAAGCCTCGCCAATCAATCTGCACTCGCAAATACTCGATGCCAAATTCCGCATCAAATGCAGCACATCGATAATCCGCATCGGCAATGCCGATGTCATGATGATCGGAGCACCGGTTAAACGGTAGATACGTCAAGGCTGGTTTGTCAGCGAAATAAGGTTCCAATTCTTTAACAGCGGCTTGTCGAACGACCGCCGACAATTCCAACCATGGAACATCGAACGGGTGAGGAACTTCATTTGCTGCAAGATGAACAGTTTTCAGCACGGGTAGTGCTTTCTCATGTATTTGATCGATAAACTGTGCTCTGGCGGTATTGAGTACCGAACCGGTCTTTAACCGCACACCTCCCGGCGATGTCGTATAGGTTGGGATCGGGTCGGGAAAGAAAACTTTCTCATCCGGTTCAAAAGCCGCGCGAATGCGTGCCGACTCACGCGCATATTCCCAGTAGCAACAGGCGACCAGTTCATTAACCGGCACAGGCGGTTGCATTTCTATTTGTTTGGGGAGGCATGTATGTTATTGCAATGGTTGTTATCTATATTTAACATTTTATCAAGAAGGGCAGGTCAAAACATGTCGCCTCTTAAATAGCTGGAAACGTGAGATGTTGATATTCAAAGAGTTATGAATTTCCAGCTATTTGTATCATTGCCCCGCCTCGGAGGCGGTTGGTTCGCTAACAATTCACCGGAGCCAACCGCCGTTGGCGCAATTCACGCTGCCTTCTTCTCATAATTCTCCAGTGACGGCAATTTCATAAGTGCCCTTTTTGCGTAGGCGCGATGCACCGCCTTGCTGTTTTGCCCCAAAGCCTGCGGTGTCCAAAAAAAGCGATGGATGGCCGCCAGGTCTGGCTTCCGGTTGAATTTCATCATAAAGTACCAATGTTCCGTTGGGACGATGAGCAGGATTTGAGTTTCTTCGATCAATAAAATGAAGACATTTAAAAAGAGTTTAATTTGGGTCGCCGCTTTTTTTACCACCACAGTTTTACGCGGCGATGTGAACCCGGTGGTCGCGTTGAAGGCAGAACCATTTCCGCTGACCCAAGTACGGCTGCTGGATGGACCCTTCAAGCAAGCCATGGAACTGGACAAAAAATATCTCTTGAGCCTGAATCCGGACCGGCTGTTGAGCTGGTACCGCAAGGAAGCCGGGCTGCAGCCCAACGCTCCGGTTTATGGCGGCTGGGAATCAACGGGATTGGCCGGCCACACGCTGGGACATTACCTTTCCGCCTGCTCGTTGATGTATCAGGCCAGTGGCGATGAGCGCTTTCAGGATCGGGTCAAATATATCGTCAGCCAGCTTGCGGAATGTCAGGAGGCCAACGGCAATGGCTATGTGGCAGCGATTCCCGACGGCAAGGAGGTTTTCGGCAAAGTCGCTCGCGGTCAAATCAACACGCAGGATTTCGGCCTCAATGGCGGTTGGTCGCCGTGGTACACCCTCCACAAAGAACTCGCCGGTTTGATTGACGCCAATCAACTCTGCGGTAACGCGCAGGCGCTCCTTGTGGCCACAAATCTGGCTAACTGGGTTGACGCCACCACGATGAATTTGACTGACGCACAGTGGCAAAAAATGCTGGTTTGCGAATATGGCGGCATGAATGAGGCGCTGGCCAATCTCTACGGTTTGACGGATAACCCCAGATACCTTGAACTGGCGAAAAAATTTTATGACCACGCAGTGCTCGGTCCCCTCGCAACCGGGCAGGACGATCTGGACGGCAAACATTCCAATACACAAATTCCTAAAATCATCGGCCTGGCGCGATTATACGAGTTGACCGGCGACGAGCGATACGCGGACACGGCCGGATTTTTTTGGGAAATGGTTGCGCAGCATCGTTCATTTGTCATCGGGGGCAACGGCGACAACGAGCATTTTTTTCCCGAGGACAGTTTTGCCGAACACATATCTCCGGCAACGGCCGAGACGTGCTGCACTTATAATATGCTCAAACTCACGCGGCACCTATTTGAATGGCAACCGGACGCCGTAAAAATGGATTTTTACGAACGGGCGCTTTACAATGACATTCTGGCATCACAAGAACCGAAGAAAGGCATGTTCGTTTATCTGATGCCGCTCAAGCCGGGTCATTTCAAAACATATTCAACACCGGAAAATTCCTTCTGGTGCTGTGTCGGCACGGGCATGGAAAACCAGGCGAGATATGGGGATACTATTTATTTTCACGACGACCGTTCGTTGTATTTGAATCTATTCATCCCGTCAGAGATTTCGTGGCCGGACAAAAATCTCGTCGTGCGGCAGGAAACGAAATTTCCTGAAAAGGACACCACGCGTCTCGATTTCAAATGTGAAAAGCCGGTGGGATTTGCGTTAAAAATTCGCTGGCCGGGCTGGGCGGACACGCTTGCCGTTCGAGTGAATGGCAAAAAGCAGGAAATCAGCGGCCAGCCTGAATCGTATGTCAGTATTGACCGTGAATGGCACGACGGCGACCGCGTGGAGATCCGGTTGCCAATGAAGTTACACACCGAACCATTGCCCGGGACAACAAACATTGTCGCGTTGCTTTATGGCCCGATTGTTCTGGCCGGCAAATTGGGCACGGAAGGGGTGCCGGATCAGTATGCAAACGATCAGAGGGCCTTTGTAAAAACGCCTGATCCGGCGGCACCCGTTTTCGTTGGCGATACGCAATCGTTGCTCACCCACATTAAACCCACCGGCGAGCCATTGACGTTCCGAACAAAAAATCTAGGCCGGCCGCACGATGTGACTTTGGTCCCATTTTACGAGTTGTATTATGAACGTTATTCGGTTTATTGGAGCGTTGTTAGCCCGGAGGATTGGAGGGAAAACCCCATACAAACACAGTCGGAAGCGACCATGGCAATGGAAACCGCATTGAACACACATTGAGTTTCATCGCTGCAATAAATCCATTGGTCCCGATGATGTTCAAACAAATCAGGGGGTATGAATCCACTCAACGTGCTTATCCGGTTGGTTGACAAAACCGAAATTTTCATTGTTTTGTTTTGGGGTAACAACGTAAGCGTCACGCATAGCACCACTGGAAAAAGTTCTCATAGCTATCATAATTGTGAGAGCTATGACAACTACGAGTGATTCCGATTCAACTACTCCCGTCACTGCGGCTCCCATCCAAAA
>JBEKBA010000143.1:0-5441 GCA_050015635.1 Verrucomicrobiota bacterium | reverse complement strand
CGTGCCGCGGCAAAATTCCGGTTCATCAGCGGACAATAATTCGGCAACGGACAACGGGTGAAAAAGAACGTAAAAGCGACGGCGCGTCCGCGAAAATCGGAGAAGTGAATGTGCCGGCCATCTTCCTCCAGCAATTCGCCGTCCGGCAATAAATCTCCCGGTTTGAGTTCGGGCATCATCGTGCCGTGAGACATATCCACTTGCATGGACATTTTATTAGTCATCGTTTCACTGGAATGTCCGACCCGCTGTATGTTTTCAACCCAATCATCGTTTTCACGTACGACAAGCGAGAAAGTGATTTTATCGCCCGGCGAAATGCCAGTCAGTTCATTGGTGTTTTGCACCGGAAAATCCATCGTCATTTCCATCATGTAACCGGGAATGGCTTGATGGTGGATGGTGACCTGGTGGTGGTCGGGCGCAATTTGTTCGACGATACCATTCGCGGAATAGGAATGAACGGTTTGATCGCCGTCATCGGGCGCGGCGAAGGTAGAGTTGCCACCGACGATTGCGAATAATAGAAGCGCACAGGAAAAATTCAGGGTTTTCATGATTTTTATCGTGGTTATTGTCTACGAAATCTATTCCCGCAAACGATTGATTTCCTCAACTACGGCGGTTGCCGTGTCTTGGTTCATGCCATCGAAGTAGCCGCACAGCTTGCCGTGCGAATCCACAAGCGCGATGCGTTCGGTGTGGGAAAAGTTTCCCGGCATGTAGCTGAACGGATCGTCCAAGTCCTGATTGAGAAAACTCGTTGCAATCAAGTCATATAGAGTTGATTTCTCGCCGGTCAAAAACAGCCAGCGGTTCGTGTCCGCGCCGAAACGGTCGCCGTATTTTACAAGGACTGCGGTGGTGTCGTCGCGCGGGTCAACCGTCAACGAAACGAGCTTCACATCCGGCTGGTTGGTGGTGAGTTGCTGGATTTCCGCCATGTGGCCGTTGACCACCGGACAGGTCAGGGAGCAACTGGTGAACAGGAAATCCACGAGCAGAATTTTGCCATTGAGTTCCGACCGTGTCACATTGCGGCCTGTGCGGTCGGTGAGCGAGAAATTGATGAGTTGGCGTGGACGGTCGGGCGATATGAGCCGTGACGGCGAATTTTCCACCGCTCCGCCCGTTTCATTTTCACGACTGTTCAGCGCAACCATCAGCAGGATAAATCCCGTTCCAAATACCAAAGACACGATGGTTGCGACATAGAAAAACAGGCGCTCATCATCACGTTGTTGGGAACGGGATTTTTTGGTCATGCAATTTACTTTTTCATCCGGCGGTGGTCAGGTTTCTGCGGGTTGGACGGGAAATGGTTTAATGATTGGCAGGAGGCAAAATTCCCAGGACAGCCACGACGACAACGATGGCCATGCCGATGGCCAGTTCCGTTTGAATATTGAATTGCAGTTGCGCGGCGGTCTTTTCAAAGATTTGTGTCTGCGGTTTTTCGATTGAAAGGCGCGGTTTGAGCCGCAACAAATTCACCGCGCCGATGACCACGGCAAAACAAAACAAAATGATTTTGGCGAGCAGCCAGCGTCCGTAAGTTTGCCCGATCAAATTGGAAAATGAGCCAACCAAAACCCAGGCGTTCACCCAGCCGGTCAGAGCCAGCAATGCGACGCTGCCCAAACTCAAGGCCGAGAAGCGACTAATGAGGGCGGCGATCAAATTCCAGTGCGTCGGTCCGGTGGTTCGCCGCAGTTTTTTCAGAAGCAAAGCCAGCGGCAGCAAACCCGTCGGCCAAAGTCCGGCCACCAGCAGGTGTAAAATGTCCGCGAACAAGTGCCAGATTGAATCTTCCCGGCCATGTCCCGCCCAAGCCAGGCTGCCAAGCAGGAGACAGCCAAAAAACAATTGGAGCCAGGCCAGACTTTTTTGGAACGAAACTTTTGATTCAAAGAAATAGAAAAACGTGGCGACAGCGGCGGCGGCGAGCCAAAAGATCAGGCGCCATTCCCAAACCGTCCCGAATTGGGTTTGCGTCCAAACCGTTTTCAAAATTTCCGGCTGCAGTGCCTGTCCCAACGGCAGACCACTCATCGTCGCCGCGACCAGCACGAACCAGGCAAGTCCCGACAGCAGAATGATTGGCAGCAGAATCAGGCTGAACATTCGGACGCGCGACTGCCAGTAACCGGCGGCTTCAATCCCGGCATTTGTAAAAATTGAAGCCGCCATGAAACGGTCAAAGGCGAAACCGCCGAAGAAAAGCAGGCACGCGCCGAAATGAACGGCTCGCGTGAGAATGAAATATTCCGTCGTCATGCCTGCCCTTCGCGCCGGTTATTGGATGGTGAACTTGAAACGACCTTGCGTCCGGTGCGTGTCCACCGAGACGGCGTGCCAGATGACCGTGTAAGTGCCCGCGGGAAGTTGCGGCAGCGAAACCAGAAACAGCGATTTGTCTTTGGCATCGAGATGCGCGTCCTTTTTATCCACTTCCCGGCCTTGCGCGTCCTGCACTTCGAGCTTGCTGAAGGCCGGCTCCAATTCCTGCGTGAACCAGATTTTTATTTCGGCAGGTGACCGGGTGATCGTGCCACCGACCTTCGGGTCGGCATGGTCCAAAAACGCGTGCGCCCACGAGTGGGATGGCAGCGCCAAAAATAAAACAACCACAAGACTTTGAATCACATTTTTTTTCATAATATCAAGAATAGGTTTTGTTTTTCAGTTTCAAGATTTTTATTCATCACTGCCGATGAGCGGATGGCCGAACCATTTCGGCCAGATGTCGTCAATGAAGATTTCCAATTGAATAATCGCACCGACATCCTGGCCGGTGGCATTGTTGACCGGGATGGTCGCTTCAGCGCCGATCTGGAAGTATTTACTTTCGTAAAGAACACCCGGATTGATCGTGCCGATCGTTTCGCCGCCGTCGCGGTTTTCCGGCGAGGTAAAGGAAAATTCCACGAGCGGAATCATGTCCTTGAAAGGTGCAGGCAGGCCGACGTCCTTCACCTGCGATTGCAGGTAAGGCAGGCTGTATTCCAAGGCCAAACCCCATTCCAGATTGTTGGGGTCTGCGCTGGTGGGCAAATCTTCACCGACCGTGCCGGTGATCGCGAACGGCCTGGCGTAATCCAGCGCTTCCGGCAAATCACCGAAACCTTTGCCGAAATAAATCGTCGGCGTAAAGGTGTTGGCGGAATCTGCGCCAACCTGTTTGCTGCCGGTGCCGCCGATTTCCCACAAGGCGCCGATGGAAATAATGGCTTCGTGCGCGTCGCTTTGCCAGATGGATTGATATTTCGCACTTAAAACAAAATCATCAAAACCGGTGGACGCAGGTTCGCCATCCGGCTTCAAATGCAGATAATCTCCCGCAATGCCGAGCGCAAAGTGCGGGAAAATCTCCTTGTCGAATTCAAAGCCGCCATCGGTTGTGGCGGTCGCCGGACCGCCGGCACTTTTGAAATACGACAAGGACGGCAACAACAATTCGTCCGTCGCAAACGGATCATCGGTCATAATCGTCGGTGGGAAAAAACGGTCACCGACAAACCCGTGGGCATGGGCGGTTGCCGCCCCCCAACCAACCGCTGTAAAAACCGCGCTGGAAACAGCCAGCAGGCCGCGTCCAGTTTTCAAAACTGTCGAATCAAATTTTTTATGCTTTTTCATTTTCATAATCAAAAAGTTGCGAGAACACACAACGGCGCTCTCAAGTTAAAAAGGAAAACATTTTTGCCCGCGCCGACACGACGCGAGCAGCCAACCCCGATTGAACTAAACGAAGAAACCGCGTGGCGGCGGCGTCAGCGGTTTTTGGGTGAGAGATTCGGCAAAAGTGTTCGCCTGCGGCAAAAATTGAAACTGCGTGGGCGCAATCAATACAAAGTTTTCTTTAACTGGCGGAAATTCGAATTTCTGCATTTGTGCCGTAAATTCGCTGTTCTGCTCGGATTTCTTTTCGGAGGCAATCGCTTTGCAAAGACAGCATGGATGTTTGCCGTCAAAAGTTTTTGTCACCGCGTCGCGAAATGAACTTGAATGAAGATTTTCCGCGAGCATCGTCGTCCACGCGACGGATTGCAGCACTGCCCAATGCAGACCGCTCATTGCGATTAGCGCGGAAACGACAAAAGCTTTGCCAAGACGGACGGACACGATAGCAGTCTCGTGAAAAATTTCACAAAGTCAAGATGAAACTATTTAGCCTCCGCGCGCTGGTCTATTCTTGAATCCAAACCAGCGTGCCACCCGGCAGCAGATCGAAGAGCGGAACCAAATCCACATCGGCCAGATGAATGCAACCATGCGATGCGGGCTGGCCGATGGATATTTGGTCCGCCGTGCCATGAATGTAAATGTAACGCGCGTGCGAATCCACGTTGCCACCGCGATTGAAGCCGGGTTCGAGCCCCTCCAGCCACAAAATGCGCGTGGTGATTTTTGCATCCATAAATTCTGGCTGCGACGTGTGGCCGGTGACTTGGCGCGACTTGAAAACCGTTCCCGCCGGCTCGCCCGCGCCGATTTTTTCCACGATGCGATGCAATCCGAGCGGCGTGCAATTCGAGCCTTCCGTCTGCCCGATGCCGAAACGCGAAGTGGAGCAGGGAAATTTTTTTACGAATTTGCAATCTTCAACGCCGGGACGCGGAACAGAATTTTCAAAAAGTGAAACGGTTTGCCCGGCGATGTTGACGATGAGAACAAATTGAGTCGTCGCGACGCCGTATTTTTCGCAAGCAAAAGCAAAATCAGGCGAGAAGGTTTTCGATTTTGGCATTGGTCAACCAAAGGGGCATCGTCATG
Source organism: Verrucomicrobiota bacterium (assembly GCA_050015635.1). GTDB lineage: Bacteria > Verrucomicrobiota > Verrucomicrobiia > Limisphaerales > UBA11358 > UBA11358. Next base: position 665 of record JBEKBA010000143.1, on the reverse strand, counting down.
GCTCAATCGGCCGCTTGAAGATAAAAATAATTTTTCCGGTGCGGACGCTGGCGATAATCTCATCATGATTGATTGGGTGAGTTGTCTCGGTTTGGGGAATAGCAGAAACCAATTCCCAGCCTTCCTGGCCGAGCACGTTAATACTCATTCCATATTGTCCAAGATCAGTTGAATTACCCGGCGGTTGGTCTAAATTAAATTCTCCAATGTCTTCGTTTTCCAGTGCCATACCCGTTACACTTTCGTTAAGATTGGTCTTCGCTTCTGATTCATAATACCCCTGCATGGAATGAGCAAAGTTTTCCACCTCGACGATTTTGTATTCCCATTTCTGGAGCAGCGGCGTCTCGGTCGGTTTATTGCATCCGCAGAGCAACGCGGCGGCAGCGATAATGCAAAGGATGTTTTTCATTTTGTATAATTTATTGTTGCGCGTTGCCGTTTCCAATTTTCACGACACACTTTCATTTCAATTTCTTCACGAGCACTTTGGAATTTCTTCCGCTCTGTTCATATTTTTCGCGGCGCGCGGGTGGCAAATCGTCAGGCGTGCCTTCGGCAAAGCCGCCTTTGGATTGAAAATAGGTGAACGCCTGCGTCGAGAGCGTAATGAGTTCACTCAAATTTAATTCACGCGCCTTGCTCTCGATGAACTGGATCAGCTT
>JBEKBA010000142.1:0-5626 GCA_050015635.1 Verrucomicrobiota bacterium | reverse complement strand
ATCAATGAATGCCTGTCAAAACATGAAGGTTGAGGAAGCGTTTGGCTGGTGATTTTTAATCTTCTTTTGTTTTGTAAATGATGAGCGCAAAGTTTCCTCTCGAATGAGAAAAACACTGGCAATAACGGTAATTGTCATGGCTTTGGTCGTATCCGCCCGCGCCCAGACTGCCGCGACGCTTACGGATTTGGGCACCACTGCGCCGACGCCGGGGTCGGTTGATATTTCCCAGTTAAGCACTTCTGGACAGGCAGACATGCCTGATGGGTTGAACTACTATGACAATAATCAATCCTACTTCGGCACCGGCGAACCCGGCCAGACATTTATCACGGGCAATGCCTCGACTGGATACGTGCTTCATTCCATTGCCATCAAGACGGGAGGAGGTACGACTTCTGGAACGGGCACGCCTCAAAATTATCTTCTGCATATTTATTCCGTGTCTGGCGGCAACGTAACCTTGCTGCAAACTTACATCTCGACCAATGTCACCTTCAACGACGGCGACTGGCTGCAATGGAGTGGTTTTAGTGTGCTACTGGCAGCAAACACAACTTATGCATATTCGTTTGGCAAGGCGAGCGAGGCAGTCAGCGGCTGGGAAGCGATGGATGTCGCCAGCGGCAACCCTTACGCCGGCGGGGAGATTGGCTTGTTTCCACCGTCGGGCGGAGCCATCACGTTCGGCAGCAGTCACAGTTATGATGCGACTTTTGACTTGGGATTGATATTGGCAAGCGGTCTTGCTGTCTCCCAGCCGACGGCTTCGCCTTCCAACACGGTGTATGCGGGAACAACGGTAACGCTCAATGTCGCGGTCATCGGCGCGACGCCTTTTTTTTATCAATGGCAAACCAATAGTGTAAATCTCGTGGGAGCCACCAACAGTTCATTGGTGCTGACCAACGCGCCTGTCACTGATTCGGGCAACTACGATGTGGCGGTCAGCAACAATTCGACTTCAACCAACAGTCCGACACTTACCCTCACCGTCAACCCAGCCATGCTGCCGGCGGTGACGAACTTGCCGGCTACGGAGGTTCAGGCAAATCAGGCCACGCTGAACGGACAAATCCTTGTGACCGGAGGAAGCGTGGCACCGCAGGTCATTGTTTATTATGGAACGAGTAATGGCGGCACGAATGCCGCAGCCTGGTCGAACACCGTTGGCCTGGGACAGCAGTCGGGGGCTTTTGCAGCGACGGTTTCGGGTTTATCCACCAACCAGTCTTATTTCTTTACTACATCAGCTTCCAACAGCACTGGCACCGCTTGGGCTGCGCCCTCCCAAACCTTCACCACACTGGCCTCCAATCCGCCGCTGGTGGCCGTGCTGACTTATCATAATGACAACACGCGTGATGGCGCGAATACGAATGAAACCGTCCTTACACCCGCAAATGTTAACGTAAATAGTTTTGGCCGTTTGTTCAGCTACACCGTGGATGGGTATGTTTATGCGCAGCCTTTGGTGATGACGAATGTGGCGATTACCGGACAGGGCACACATAATGTAGTGTTTGTGGCGACCGAGAATGACAGCGTTTATGCTTTTGATGCGGACAGCAATGCGGGGGCGAATGGAGGATTGCTGTGGTACACCAATCTGGGCATTTCGCCTTTAAGCAGCAACCATGAATTTGGCGACCGGTATAACGGCGGCAATTATACCGACATCGTCCCGGAAGTGGGCATCACGGGCACTCCAGTCATTGACCCTGTCTCTGGAACGCTCTATGTGGATGTCCTGACTCGCGTCGTTACCGCCACGACCAATTATTATCACCACATCCACGCCTTGAACATTACCGATGGCATGGAACAACCTTATAGTCCTGTAGTCGTCACCGCTTCCGTTCCGGGAGTGGGCGTGGACAGTACAAATGGCGTGGTGACATTTAATGCGCGGCAGCAAAATCAACGCCCCGGCATGACTCTGGTCGGCGGAATGTTATACGTCGCCTATGGCAGCTTTGCGGACACCGACCCTTATCACGGCTGGGTGATTGGCTTCAACGCCACCAATCTGCAGCAAGTGACCAATTACATCTTTAACACCACTCCCAATGCCACCGTGGCTGCGTTCGGCGCAAATGCCGCCGAAGGCGCACTTTGGATGGGCGGCGACGGATTATGCGTGGATGCCAATACCAATCTTTATTTTGAAACGGCCAACGGCAGTTTTAGTGCGAACACGAACGGGGGGGATTATAGCGATAGTTTTGTCAAGCTTTCCACCACCAACGGGCTGCAGGTGGCCGATTATTTCACTCCCTACAATCAACTTACGCTTGCCAACAACGATGCAGACCTGGGTTCAGGCGGCCCGTTGCTGTTGCCCGACTCGGTTGGAAGTGTGGCTCATCCGCACCTGATTGTGGGGGCGGGCAAGGAAGGAACGATTCACCTAGTGGATCGCGACAGCATGGGTCATTACAATGCCGCCAACGATAGTCAAATCGTGCAGGAAATTCCCGGTGCCATTGGTGCCGCCTTTAGTTCACCCGCCTACTTCAATCATCAGATTTATTACCAGGGCAGTGGCGACGTAATGAAAGCATTCCTGATTACCAATGGGGTCATCGCAACCACACCCGTTTCCAAGGCCACGACAAGTTTCAGCGCGCTTGGTGGCACGCCCTCCATCTCCGCCAATGGGACTAACAACGGGATTGCCTGGACAATCCAATCAGATGCTTTCGGGAGCGGCGGACCGGCTGTTTTGCACGCATACAACGCCACTAACCTCGCGCTGGAACTTTACAACAGCAGCCAGAATCTTGCGCGAGATAATCCCGGCGGAGCGATTCAGATGACGACGCCAACCATCGTGAATGGCAAGGTATTTTTAGGCGTGCAATATGGCTTGTCGGTCTTTGGCAACAGTCTTTTTCTTGCCACACCCGCGATCTCCCCAAATGGGGCAAACTTCACCAATTCTATAACAGTCACCTTGTCCGATACCACACCTAGTACCAGCATTTATTACACACTGAATGGCACCACGCCGACCACCAATTCAATTCTTTACACCGGCCCATTTGTCCTGACGAACAGCGTCGGGCTTCAAGCCATAGCCGCCGAGCCGGGAGCGGTGAACAGCGGCGTGGCAACGGCCAGTTTTATCAACACTTCTGCCATTGGCAATGGCGTCGGGTTGTTGGGACAATATTGGACCAATACAACCAGTACGGCCTTCACCAATGTGACGTTCGCCATTCCGCCAACGCTGGTGCGCACCGATGCCGTGGTTAATTTTAATTGGAACACCATCGGACCGGATCCGAGCATAGGGCAAACCGTCTTTACGGCGCGCTGGACAGGCTCGGTCCAACCCCAGTTCAACCAAACCTATACGTTCTATGCCACTGGCGACGATGGAGTGCGCTTGTGGGTGAACGGTCAGTTGCTGGCCAATGGATGGGTTGACGAAGCGCCAACAACCTATCAAGGTTCCATCACACTCAAAGCCCAGCAGCTTTACAACATCCGCATGGATTACTATCAAAACGGTGGCGGTGCCGAAGCCATGCTGGCCTGGAGCAGCCTTTCGACACCGCAGGCCATCATTCCGCAAACGCAGCTTTATCCCTATACCAATCCGCCGCCAACAGTCGTCCTTTCGAGTCCAACCAACAACTCCACTTACACTGCCAGCGCCAGCGTGACCATTGGAGCGATGGCCGACGCTCCTTACAATCCGATCAGCCAGGTGGCTTTTTACGCCAATGGCAGCCTGCTTGGCACCATCAGCAACAGCCCCGATGCGCCGCTTTATACGCTGACAACGACCGGCCTCAGTGCAGGCAGTTATGCTTTGACCGCCGTTGCCACCGACGGCAGCGGTTTGAGCAGCACTTCGGCACCGGTCAGCATCACCGTAAACCCCGGCAGCGGACTGCCCTATGGCCTGACAACCAACGGGACGGTGCCCGCGTTCTTTAACATGCCCACCACTTTCAATGGTTCGCTTCCCCTGTTGCTTTCACAAACCGGCGTGTTTAGCAACACGCCCGCCATGACGCCGACCAATGGACTGATTCCTTATCAACCCAACGTGCCGCTCTGGTCCGATGGCGCGCTGAAAATCCGTTATCTGGCCGTGCCCAACAACGGCGGCGTCATCACCCCGGATCAGCAAATAACCTTTGCGCCGACCGGCACCTGGACGTTCCCGGCCGGCACTGTGTTCGTTAAAACCTTTGAGTTGCAAACCAATCAAAGTGATCCCAACGCCATTCTACGACTGGAAACGCGGTTGCTGGTGCGCGACATCAACGGCCAGGTTTATGGCGTCACCTACAAATGGCGTCCGGACAACAGCGATGCCGATTTGCTCACGGGCAGTCTTACTCAAAACGTTCCGATTATCACTCCCACCGGAACAGAGACACAAACGTGGTATTATCCCAGTCCGGCGGATTGCCTGACGTGTCATACGCCCGTGGCCAATTACGTGCTGGGGGTCAATACCCGCCAGTTGAACGCAAACTTGACTTATCCCGCCACGGGCGTCACGGACAACGAGTTGAGAACCCTGAACCGTTTGGGGCTCTTCAACCCTGCCATTGACGAATCAACCATCACCAACTTTGAAGAACTTTCCGCGCTGACGAATCTTACCGCGTCGCTGGAACAGCGCGCCCGTTCCTACTTGGACGCCAATTGTGCCCAGTGTCACCAGCCCGGCGGGACGGGCATCACCTTTGACGCGCGCTACGACACACCTTTGACTAATCAAAACATTATCAATGCCGCCGTGGTGGGCAACCTGGGTTATGACAACGCCCATGTGGTCACGCCGGACGATGTCTGGCGTTCCATTCTTTATGACCGGATGAATACCGTTGATCCGGCCATCAAGATGCCACCGCTGGCACGCAATCTCATTGACACCAACGCCGTCGCGGTCATGGCGGCCTGGATCAATAGTTTGCCGGGCACACCGGCTTTGGCTCCGCCGACCATCACGCCCGACGGAGGGATGTTCGGCCAGCCGGTCAATGTCACTTTGCAATCAACCAACAACAATGCCACGCTTTACTACACCCTGGACGGTTCGCTGCCGACGACGAATTCGTCGAATTCGTTCCTTTATTCCGCACCATTCACTCTGACGAACGACGCCACAGTCACGGCGAATGCGTTTGCGACCGGTTTCAACAACAGCGTGGCCACCAGTGCCTTGTTCATCGTGGCGCCGCCCATATTCTTTACTTCGGGAGGTTTCTTGATGAATGGTGGATTTCAACTCGGATTTTCGGGCGTGGCGGGGCAAAGTTATGTTTTGGAAGCAACCACCAATTTTGTGAACTGGACCCCGTTGAGCACAAATGTGGCCCCCACAAACTTATTCAACCTCTTCGATCCAGGCGCAAGCAACTTCCCCTATCGCTTCTATCGCGTGCTGCAGGAATGACCCGCGAAATGTCCTGTTGGCATTGGAAAAATTCAGAATTTCTGCTGTAAAGTGTCGCGGAAGGCAAGTGTAAATGAGAACGCGCCCGATTGCGGTCGTTTTCAATTTCAATCAGACCAATGAGACCAATGATGCACTTGGTATTAGTCAGGTTTTATTTGTCGAGTCCACGGATGACCCGCCCGCAAATTTTTGTCGCGTTGG
>JBEKBA010000141.1:0-5679 GCA_050015635.1 Verrucomicrobiota bacterium | reverse complement strand
AACGGAATTATCAACGAAGTTGGGTTTGCCGTCCAAACCCACAAAGCCTGCATATTGCAGCCCGCTCTTTGAAGTAGCCCGCGCGAGTGCCAACAACCCGTTAGCCTGCTTCGCGTATGAAATTGATTTCACCGAATCAAAAAATTGATCCAGTTTTTCGCCGCACAAATTTACCTTCCCAGCCACAAACCAATCACCGCTCTCCAATTGTCCACCGACAATGGACTTGATTTGAGCTTCGTGCATCCGTGCCGCCGGGCAAAACGTGAGTCCCCAGGCATCGGGCTGCAAATCCATTAAATCTATCAGATGCAGGAATAGATACGCTCGGAAAAGCGGCGAACCTTCACGCGAATCCTTGATAGAATCCAAGACTTCCAACAGTGGCTTTGAGTAAGCATCACCCGACCAAACTTTTTCCAAGCCTACGGAATGAAATGCCGAGGCTTCGTCAAGGGCGCCGATTTGCTCAAGACGGAATATGGGTTGAGTCGGAGTCAATTTATATTGGCCGTCAAAGTATCCATAATCACGATCTTCAAAGCTGGCACTGGTCGCGGATGCCGATGGCGTCCAAGCCTTGATTTTTTTCCAGCCAGTCGAATCATCAAAGCCGCCAGCCGTAATCCAGTCCACAGTGTTTTTGCCTTCGCTGTCAAGCCAGAGCCGATAATGTTGGTGAACTGCGTTGACCGCCGTATCATTGTTAAGCTGCTCGAAAATCTGTCGTTCCGCTGGCATCATAACTTCAGGAACAAAATTTACCGACTGCCGTTTTTCGATGTAAGCCCAAGTGCTTGCGTTGGTGGCGTCCAACAGGTTTCGGAGCGCCGTTTCGTCACTTACATCTAACGATTGAACTGTGAAAGCGGCAGTTGCGGCGGGTGAAGTTGTAAATTCGGACGACGTGATAAGTTTTATTCCATCGGAAAATTCTTTGATTGTCCGGGCTTTCTGTATTGCAGTCAGTCCATCATCAAGTTTTTTCAGTTCACCGTTGTAAGCTGCAAATTTGCCACGCACCGTGGCCGAGCGTTCAAGCAAATCGCTTCTCAATTGAAGATTCTTTCCAAAGCCGGATTCACAGTCCTGTATTTTCTGCACAAGATCGGATAACGCGGCCAGTTGTTTGGTGGTTGTGTCCAGCGGTGAGCGGTAATCCAATTCGTCACACTGCTTTTCAGCAGAGGAAATCCACTGCTCATAGAGTCCATTTACCACCGCGCCGCTGTCCGCCAAATAACTTTGCCATTGATTTTCAAAAGCTTGAAGGCGTGGCTCATTTTCGGTTTTCAAATCTGGCGCGAGCGCGTTAAAAGCATTGCGTGCCAGGGAAAGCTGGTCGGCGATACTCGCCAAGCGAGACGCATTTGGTTCGCCGGTGAGTTGCTGCGGCAGATTGTTGAACGCCGTTTCAAAATTTGCCAGCAGAGCGTGTTCCTTGGTCGTAAAAGTTTCGGCGGCGGCAATCGTATTCGCATCGCCAAGTTTTTCGTTGCGTGCCCGTTCCAACAAATTGTCCGCCGCATGGACTTGTCGTTGAGTAATTGCCTCTTGGAGCTGCTTGGAGAAGTTGCGGGCTTTCATCTGTCCGAGTACGAACCACGCAATGGCTGCACCGACAATGAGAATGACGGCACTGCTGGCAAAAATAACGCGCCGACGAATTGCGGTTCGCCGGGCAATCTCGGCTTCGAGCAAAGTGGAACGCTTACGAAAACTAGACGTGGCTTCCTCTGGAATTGGCCGGATGAAATCCGTCAGTGAACGCCAGACTTTGTGCATTCCTTCATAATCATCCCGCAGTTCAGGGAGTTCGACGTAACGAGCCGACGTGTCCTTCTCTTCGCTCTGATGGATTCGGTGATGCAATTCGCCGAGCAGAGATTGAAACTCACGCTCTTTTTTATCTTTTTCCTGTTCACCTCGCGCCCAAGTTTCAAGATTGTCGAGTTGCTTCAACGCGGCGGCAGGCAATTCCACTTTGAACTCTTCTTGCAGCCGGTGGATGAAATCAATTTTCGCCAGTGCATCGAGCCAGCGAGAATCACCTTTCAGCATGGCCGTTTCCTCCAGCAAACACTGGCAACGAACCGCCTGTGCTTTACGCCAGATTTCGCCGTCGGGTTTGTTTTTGAAACCAAACGCTTCGATGGTTTCAATCTCTGCAACCAACAACGCGGATTCGGCTCCCTCCAACGAACTGCCGAGATGTTGCAATCTTGCCGCCAACACCTTCGCGTCGAGCCGTGCCAGTTCGGAAGCCGCATTATTGTCTGATGGATTTAGACGCGTGATGCTCTGCAATACTTTTAACGCTTCTTCGTCGTTGCGACTCAACACCGCGCGGCGATAAGTCGCGTAAAGCGGATGGTCGGTCGTGATGCCTAACGCATAACATTCATTCAAGGTCTGGACGGAACGCGCGTCAATTCTGTCTGCGATGGGCAGCGAATTTTGCTGGCAATAGCCGCGCCATTCATCCGAGCCTCGAAATGCCAAAGCCGTTACCAAGTCGAGAAGATTGGGGGCGGTTTCTGCGAGTTGAATCGCTTGGGGGCGATCTCCCGCCTTGATCATCGCCTCACATGATTGCAGTCGGAGATTTGCGGCATGACACGCAGCGGCGTAATCAGCGGCCAACTTCGGCGCGATTTCCGGGTTGCCAGCCTGCTGAAGCAGTTCGGAAATCTTTCGCGCCAGGCGTTCAGTTTCGAGGAGGGTCATTTTTGCTTGGGTGGAGTGTTGGTTGCTCCCGACATCTTATTGGTCAGCGTTGTAAAATCTTCTTTCTTTAGCTGAATTCGAGAACCTTGAGAAGCTTCGACGTTCGTCTGGGTGGCCTTTTGTTGCACCACATTGGTTTGATTCGTAACAATCTCTTGTTTCTCAACGATGGACTGATTTGTTGTATTCCCTTGCATCGTGCTCGTTACGTTCGTCGTTGAATTGGTTGGTGGAACAAATTTCGGTTTGAAAAGCCACAAGTGTCTTTGTTTCAAAATAAGCACACTTGCAATCAGAACGATCAAAGCCGTTCCAGTTATGATCAAGATTTTGTTCCATTGTTGCCGCTTCGCTAAATCTTCCTGCTCTTTTATTTCTCTGTGGCGTTCCCGATCTCGCTCGATTTCTTCCGCCGTTTTTTGATAAGAAACACCTTTTGCAGCGGTGCGCGTTCCAGCGTCAGATTTTACCTGCGCCAGTTTTAATTTTTGTTCAACTGATACGGTTGCCACTCTGCTTTGAGCATTGCCTGCGGTGTTGGTGACATTCACAACGTAGCGTGAGATGCCGAGCGCAGGATTTGGAACTATGAGTTCTGGTTTTGTCTCGCCCGGCAAAACCTGTCCGTTGTTGGCGCGGTCAACCGAAAACCATTGGTAATTTGGGTTGGGAACACCTTCCGCTTTGGCTGTGAAATGCGCCGATTCACCTTCGGTGATTCGAGAATCTTGCGGCTCGGCGGCAAATTGCGGGGCTTGCCTGCCAGTTCTCGCAAAAGCCGTCTCCTCATTAGTCAGCTTTGTAGCGCGAACGGCAGAAAGTGCGCGGACATCAGGCGTGGCAAACCGATTTGCCGCCGGATTGTCGGAGTGAATGCAACGCCAGCGAAAGTCCGCAGGATTGTCCTGCTCCTGCATTGAGGTAGTAAATGTGAAATTCCACGCGGCAGTGCGGAAGTCCTTGCGTGTGTCTCGAACTTCCAAAAGTTCCAAACTTTCCGCGATGAGTTGCAAAACTGTGTCATCGGCCTGATCGTCCACACGGAACGAAGCTCCCGCGCGGGATTCCAGCAACCCATACCCATTCACGGCGTCGCCAGTAACTCGCAGCCATGTTTGTGCCGGAACATTCGTCTTGCCTGCGAGAGCGGTGAGTTCAGTCCAATCTTCATTTTCCAGCGACTGCGGTTCTTTCGTCCAGGATTTCACCCAGCCCGGCCACTCGCGCAAAATTACTGGCGGCGTTGGATACTGCCGGATTTCTTCCGGCGTGAAAACCAAGTGATGCGCGATAAAATTTGTCCGTCCCGTGAAATCCAAGCCCGCATCCTGAATCCGGCTTAACACATGGAAACGAGTCCCTCGAATATCCACAATGCGACAGGAAAATATCGGACGTTCCTGCCCGCCACTCAACGAAAGATGCTGGTAGTAACAAAATTTCTCCAGTTGAAGCATGAGTGCTTCCCGCATCAGGGCGCTACGCGCAACGGTGCAGTGGCCCGACCTTCCGGCAACAATTCCGCGCGGTGCGCTGGTATAGATGAGTTGCTGTGGCATGGTCGAGCTTCTGTGACTTGTCCAAAATTCAGGGGGTTGTTTTTGAGGCGCTCATTTTGCTATCGGCGAACAACGCAGGACAAACTTGCGATAGAATCCAAAGAAGAGGAACTTCAACGAAAGACGGCTGAAGTTTGGCCGGGTCGGGAACATATTCACCAGGCCCAATTTTAATCGGCGTGTGGCCGAAAGAACTTGCCGCAAAAAACATGACGTTGCTGCTCAAGGCTTCGGCATTAGCAACAACCGCTGGACAAAGTTGATACATGATCGCGCGAACAACGCTGGAATTTTCTTCGACGGCAGCGATGTCGAGTTTGCCCTCTAGCACGGTGTCGCGAAGTGGTTTGCCGTTCAACAAGTGCAGCCATACATCGCACTTGCCGACCACGAAAGCGACGGGCGTTTGGATGTTTTCGCCGGAACGCAAATTGCGAATCATTTGGATGCGCGCACGCATCTCGGCAAGAATTATGTCCTGCTGATCCACCACTGGCTTTTCAAGCTGGGGGTCTTTTGTATCGCGAAGAATTCGACGGAATTCCGGGCTGTTGAACGGGTCGAACAAATACATAATGCCAGCGGCACTCGCGACGTGTTGCGCCCCCGGCTGTTCCACGATATTGACGCCCGGCTGAAAATGTTCACCCGCATTGTCGTAGAAAATCAGAGCGCATCGTTCGCGCGTCTTATCCTCTGCTGCCAGTGTATAAACAAACGGACGCGGGAGCGCGACCATGCGCCCTTGACGTGGCAGACGCTCATACATCGCGCCTTCAAAAACAGTTTTTGCCAGCTTTGCCTGTGCGGGTGACTGCGCGCCAAAAAGTGCCTTACGCATATCATTGACCGGCGCATTTCCTGTCGGGTCGCTATCCTGAAAAACAATTCCGAATTCGCGATATAAAGTTGCTGGCAAAACTTTTGTCAGGACACTCAAGAAATAAGATTTCCCTGCGCTCTGGTCGCCCACCAGCGAAATGATGTGGTGCGGCATTCCAAGAAAACTCGGCGGCAGTTTTCTCCGGCAGTGCGGGCAGGCGATTTCTGATGACGGCAAGCTCATGGCGTCCAGTGCCTGACCTGCATTATTGAAACGGGTTGCGAGAAACCGTTGTTGTGCATCTTCGCCAAGAAGTGGATCACCACGCAACGAATCATGCACCGCAATGTGCATAATGTCGCCTGCATCAAACCGCAGCCAGCAAACGGGACAAGTCAAATCTCCTTCAGCATTTGGATTTGCAAATGCAGGGTCTCTGGTCGGTTCGGCAGGCGGTTCGGGTTGTGTCGGAGGAAGGGAAACTTCTGACTGTGGGACGAGAAACTCCATACCGCAATCCGGGCAATCAACTTTCATTCCGGCGGCGTCTTCATCCGCCTTCAGTTTTCG
>JBEKBA010000140.1:0-5696 GCA_050015635.1 Verrucomicrobiota bacterium | reverse complement strand
CTATGGCGACCGTTCGCCGAGCAAACGCATCGAGAAATTCATGCGCGTTTTATACGTCCACATGCGGAATATTTATCTCATTACGCGGACGCTCGAAGAGCGCATGGCTCTGCTGCCGCAAACGCTCGGCCGGCTTTCGTTGCGGCGGTTGTTGCCCCGCCGGCGGCGGGAAATGGAAACGGTGGACGGCTTCAAATTCATTGATGGCGAAATTCACGCGGCTTCAAATCGGATTTTTCGTGACGCACCGCACCGCTTGATGCGTGCTTTTCTTCATGCACAGCAGCGACATTTGAAATTACATCCCGACCTCGCGCAGCTCATTCGTAACGAGCTTTCGTTGGTTGACCGCAATTTTTTGAGCGATGAGCACGTGCGCGAAACGTTTCTGGCGATACTCGAACGGCGCGGCGAGGTCGCGCCAATTCTGCGGGCGATGCACGAGGTGAATTTGCTTGGCAAATACGTTCCCGAATTCGGCAAGCTAACCTGCCTCGTGCAGCATGAATTTTATCATCAATACTCCGCCGACGAACATACACTGGTATGCCTTGAACAACTCGACAAGATTTGGGAAGCCAAAGAGCCACCCTACAAAAACTACGCGCCGTTGCTACAAAATGTCGAGCGTCCCGGCGTGCTTTATCTCGCGCTGCTATTGCACGACGTGGGCAAGGCGCAGCGTCATGGCCGAGGAATGCATCCGCAAGTCAGCGGGGAAATGGCCATGCGTGCCGCCAAACGGTTACGACTCGACAGCGCGGCGACGCACACATTGCGAATCCTTGTCGAGAATCACCTGCTCATGGCCAGCATTTCCCAGCGGCGTGACCTTGATGATGCCGCAGTCATTCGTAATGTTGCGCGCCAGATTGAAACAGTGGAGACGTTGAACTTGCTCACGTTGCTGACGTTTGCGGATTCTGAAGGCACCAGTGATAAATTATGGAACGGTTTCAAAGATTCGTTGCTTTGGGATTTGCATCGGCGCACTTCATTATTGCTTTCCGGCGGCACTGAGTTTATTCGCGCTGAAGAAAAACGACGGGAGATGATTATGCAGGATGTGCGCGAGCTTTCGCCGGAATTAAGTGAAGACGAATTACGCGCGCATTTTTCAATGATGCCGCTGCGTTATTTTCAAATTCATACGGCGATGGAAATTCTCAGCGACATCGAACTCGCACATCGTTTTATGCGCCAGCAGGTTCTTGAAGATGGCAATGCGTGGGTGCCGGTGATTGCCTGGCGGGACGAACCTGACCGCGGCTGCAATCTCGTCCGTGTCTGTACCTGGGACCGCGCCGGGCTGTTCGGTAAAATCGCCGGATCACTCAGCGCGTGCGGCTTGAACATTCTCAGTGCGCAGATTTTCACGCGAACTGACAGCATCGTGCTCGACACTTTTTTTGTGAATGAAGCCAAAACAGGAAATCTGGCTACACGTGAACAACACGCAAAGTTTGGCAACCTGCTTGATAGAGTTTTGGAAAATGGTGTTGATCTGTCTGCGGTCATAAAAAAGCAAATTGCGCGGCCGCTTTATCAGGCTTACGCCGGCGAACGCATTCCGACGCAGATCAGTTTCGACAACGAAACCTCTGAAACACGCACGCTCATTGAAATCGAAACCGAAGATCACATTGGACTGCTCTATACCATTTCACAAACGCTGGCTGAACTCGCACTTGATATTTCCGGCGCTCGTATTGTGACCGAACGCGGCGCGGCCATTGATAGTTTTTACGTGCGCGAATTAGACGGCGGCAAAATAGAATCACCGGCGCGGCAAATTTCGATTGAAAATAAATTGCGGCAAGCCATTCACAGTCTTGAAATTGCTTTATAAAGCTTGTAAACCAATTGCAATCCACGTGGGAGTTTGGTAGAAGCAAATCACAAGTTTGCGGGTGTGGTTCAATGGTAGAATGTGGGCTTCCCAAGCCTGAGACGAGGGTTCGATTCCCTTCGCCCGCTCCATTCAGCTTCAACAACTTGCACAGTTGTGCAGGAACTGTGCTGGAGAATTGGGAATTTTTCAAATTATTTTTTGCAAAAATTCTGCGGGTCATTTCCTCGGAACGGAAAGCGAGGCGTGCGAAAAACCGGCTAAAAAACTCTGCAAGACAGATTTTCAAGAATTTGCAATCATCGCCTTTGCGAAATGCGTTTTATGTATCCTTGGCGATTGATTGCCATGCTTGAACGGGCCGACATTTCCTTTCAGGATTTGTTTTACCCACAGCGGCTTCGTTGTCCGCTTGAAAAACGGATTGTCCGAGCCATTGAAGAAAACTGGCCAGCTTATTTTCCAACCCGCAAAGAATGCCGTGGTTCAAACTGGAGTTTGACGATACCTGAAGACGAACCGCTTTATCAACCTCACCCGAAGTCCCGTCAGAAACTAGCGCAGTGGAAAAAGGACATTAAAGGCACAATCGTCGAAATCCGTGCCTACCGTGCGGACATTTCGTGGAGACGCTTTTGGGTGATCTGTCGAAAGATTCCGGGGCTGCGACCTTTTTTGAAGAATTTTAAGCCGCTCGCAGATTTTCTGATTCTTGAAGAATCGATGTGGCTACGGCATGGCGGCGCACTGGTTGGACAGGAAGAATTTTTTCAAAGGCAAATGCGTGTGATGTTCGCCCCAGGAAGCCCTTATCATCATGCTGATCCAAATCGGGTGCGGTTTTTGAGTTCCAACAAACCAACGATGGAAAAGATTCGGATGGCTGGACTAATGTGTCAGTTACTTGACCGCCCGTTAATGATTCTGGCTGTGCTCCAAACCTGCGCCAAAGAATCACCACACTCAAAATTCTGGTTGCCTATTTTGTCTTTCGTTTTGTTGTTTGCATCCGGCTTTTTTAGAACCGGATGCTAGAACAATAATCGGACGCCCGGAATTTAACTATTAGCCCGGCGCAGTAATTTTGATTTTTTGCACTAACAGCACGTTTCGATTTTTGTTCGTCACATAATTACCATGAACGCTCTTCGGAGAATTTATTGCAAAGAGTCCAGCAATTCATTTACTTGTCGAATGCTGTTCGATTTTATCCTGAAACGGAACAAGCCAGACGTCGTGCTGCCCGTTTTATTTGTTACGCCAGCGTAACTGCTATTGATTTAGATTTGAAACATGCGCGCGGTGATTTCCAGATTGAAGATGTTCCCGAAAACATTTGCGAGCGGTTTTCCAAACGGCACGCGCAGATAGATGAATCGCTTAAAAAATTGCTGGCCGAAAAACCGGAACTCGGCGAAGTGAACATCCAGAAACTGCGCGCGATGCTGGCGGAAACCAATCGCGCCCGGAAACAAAAGGATTTGTCGCGGGACGAATTGCGGGTTTTGTGGGAGTCGCAGTTGACCAAAGACGAGCGCGTTTCCTTGCGTCGAAGTCTGAAAAATTCGGAACAAAATGTCATCGAGAAAAATCGCATCTGCATTGCCGAAGCGGTGCAATGGGCGGAGGAACATTTGTTTGATCGGAATTCCGTTGTGCTGGAATGCCAGATTTTGCAGCAGGCGTTGGAACGGGCGCGCGGCCAGGATTTCTCGGCTGCTGAACTCAAAGAGTTCACGCGCCTGCGTAATTATATTCGTCATGATGAACGTCCGGGCCAAGTGACACTACGCGACGTTCTGCGGCGCGAATGGGAAATTGTCCAGACGGCCAAGGAAGGCATCGGTTCGTGTTATCCGCTGGTTTGGCAGCCACGTCCGGCGAATCCCGAACTGGATGCTGAACAGCGTCGCGCGTTGGACGCCTTGCTCGGTTCAATCAATATGGTGGCGGTCTTTCGCGGTGGCGCGGGCACAGGCAAAAGTTTTGTCCTGCGCGAGTTGGTTGAACAAGTCGGTCAATCAGGCCGGAGCGTTGTCATCCTCGCGCCACAACGTCAACAGGTGGTGGACATGGAGCAAGCAGGTTTTCCTTCGCCCAAAACAGTCGCGAGTTTTTTGCAACGCCGGGAACTTTCCGAAGGCGCGCTGATTGTCGTGGATGAAGCGGGGCAGATTGGTGGTCGTCAGATGTTGGAACTGATCCGGTTGGTGAAGGAACGGAATGCCCGTCTGATTTTTTCGGGCGATACGCGGCAGCATGGCGCGGTCGAGGCTTCAGACGCGCTGCTGGCTATCGAGTTGCATTCCGGTGTCCGGCCAGTTGAATTGCACAAAATTCGCCGACAGGACCCGGAGCGCGGTCGGACTAAACGTGAACGTGTGCAGATCAACCAGTATCGCAAGGCCGTCGAAGTTGCGGCGTCCGGCAAATTGGCCGAGTCTTTTGAACGGCTGGATAAAATGGGCGCGGTCGTTTCATGCGGTTTGGGTGGACAGGCCGAGACGCTGGCCGCTGAATACGTCCAGCTTGCGGAGCAAAATGCTTCCGCCGTGGTTGTCTCCCAAACTTGGGATGAAGTGCGCCGAGTTAATTCCTCCGTGCGCGATGCGTTGAAATCAAAAGGGCTGCTCGGCGCGAATGACACGGCCATTCAAGTGCTGGACAAACTTGACCTGACGAAAGCGCAGAAACGCGATGAGCGATTTTATCCGCAGGATGCGGTGATTATTTTTAATCAGAAAGTGCGTGAGGTCGAACCGGGGTCAAAAGGAAAACTGGCGAACGTTTTCAAATGGGGCGCATTGGTCGAAGTCAGCGGCGCAATGGTTGCAGTCTCGAACCGGCTGCTCGACCGGATATCTCCTGCGTTTTGGCGAACATGCCGCCGACACTTTTTGCCGGTTGAAAAAATCCGACCGGCACCACCGCAACCTGAAACCAAACATCACACAAAAACATGAGCACCAAGTCACCCGAATGTTGGGCGATTGACCCGCAAGTGGACGGGCTTCGCGTTGAAACATCACCCGGCTGCGCAATCACGCTGCCCTTCAATCAATTCGCCTTTGCCGAATCAACGATTGATGACAAAGAGCAACGGCTGAAAATTCTTTTTGCAACCCATGAAATTTTGATTGAGGGGCACAATTTGCGGCGTATTGAAATTGCGATGCAAAAAAGGGAACTGTCATTTGTGGCCAAGGTGTCAACCAACTATCAACCCTTGGTCAATCAAGGCCAGCCGGTGATTCTTAAAATCATCGTCACAGAAACCAAAGGCGCCGAGAAACGAACCCAAAACAATTAGATTGTTAATTACCATTACTATCATGCGCTAAATTTTTGCGCAGAACTTCATGGCTGCCGAACAATTTAAGAAGAAAATCCAGCGCTTCGAACCGTTGCATTATTTTGCAGTTTTGGTCCAAGTAAAGTCCGGTCCTTGTGAGATGTGCAATGCAGGCCGTTTCCGAGTCCACAGAACCGGTGCCGATGTCATCGTGAAATACGTCCAATGACGGTTCTGGTTTTAGGCGCGTCGACTTCGCCTGCCTTGTTTATCCATTGTTTAGCCACCGCAAGGAAGTTCTGCAACAACGGTGACTGAGCATCGCGCAACCAGAGCAGCTTTAGGCGAAAAGGGGGCACAGGGGCGCACAGCCGCCGCGTTGGGCAGCGATGAACGGACGAAATCGCGACTACCTCCGGCAATATGGCAACCCCATATCCAGCGGCAACCATGCCTAGCAGATTCGATGGCCCTTCTACCGGCTGGGTTGCGGTGGGCGTAAATTTAGCGGCCACACAAAGGTCATTCAGCCGTTCGACGTAGCCGGGTGAGGTA
>JBEKBA010000139.1:0-5704 GCA_050015635.1 Verrucomicrobiota bacterium | reverse complement strand
ATTTTGGATGGGAGCCGCAGTGACGGGAGTAGTTGAATCGGAATCACTCGTAGTTGTCATAGCTCTCACAATTATGATAGCTATGAGAACTTTTTCCAGTGGTGCTATGCGTGACGCTTACAGAGCATTCCTACTTCGCCAGCTGAAGCCGCTGGCGCTGC
This sequence comes from Verrucomicrobiota bacterium, assembly GCA_050015635.1. Taxonomy (GTDB): domain Bacteria; phylum Verrucomicrobiota; class Verrucomicrobiia; order Limisphaerales; family UBA11358; genus UBA11358. The sequence continues at coordinate 5,543 of JBEKBA010000139.1, read as the reverse complement.
GACTGGTTTAATTCTTAATAATTGGTCCACACCCACGGCCACACCGCCAAATAACAACGGATATTCGATAACAATAGGTTCGCGGGTAAACCGCTCGTAGCGGGAGACTTTGGCTCCATCTTGATTTCCCAAGAGAAATGCGACGTCCTTTTGAGACAGAGACAGGCGTTTTCGATTGGATAGCAAATAATTTGGAAGTTGAGCCATGTGTGATTGAAGCGGACGAACTCGACTTTGAGTTCAGACTCACAGTATCGGATTGCAGAAATTGCCAAAGGCGTGAACCTTTGCCGGTGAATTGCAAAAGCACGCCAAAAGGCTTGTTGAACTCGACAAGCACGACGGATTTTTAACCTTGAAACTCCGCACAACACAGGGAAAAATTGTAGCCTTTCGCCAACGACTGGCAGACTCTGCTTGCATCAGATTTTGGATTGTGATACAACGGAGTTGCAGGCAAAATGGCAAACGGTGATGAGATGATAAATGCCCGTTAAACGGGAAATAAGGGTTCTTTGAAAATCAGCCATGCCCTGTTTGTGGGTGGGCAGGCGGGTCGTCGCAAAGGCATTTTTTGCCAAACGAACCCATTTGAAAAATGAAAGAAGTCCGGCAAAGTCCGGCAAAGTCCGACTAAAAAAGTCAAGGTAAGTCCAGCTAAAAAAATCCGGGTAAATCCGACTGAATCCAACCTAATCCAAGCTAATCCGACCTAATCCAACCATTTTTTTCTCAGCGGACTGCCAGACGGTGCCAAAATGACACACTAAAGCAACGCGACTCAAAAGGGTTGTAACACTCTCAAAAATCGGTCGCGGCAGCATTCCTGTCGTGCCGCCTTGTCCCGCCGTAGCCATCTGGCGAAGGGGGGATGCCACACCGCTGTCGAAGGGTTGCAGCCACGCTGCAGCAGCACTGCAACGCTGCTACCTGACCCGCTAATTCGCTTCAATCATGGTGCCGCCAACTCAACCTGCCGTCAGCCGGATGATTTCGCGCAGCGGCGTCTGCGGTTTAAATTTCACGAGGCGTTCCAGTTTTTCTACGAGTGGTTTGCGGCGGCGCATGTCGTCAAAACCCGGCGTGTAGGCCTGGTCATAGGGAATCAGTTTAATTTTTGATTTGGAGCCGAGCACGGCCACGACCAGTTTGGCGAGTTCCCAAATTGTGATTTCTTCAGTTCCGCCGACATTAAAAATTTCGCCGCGCGCATTTGGGCAATTTTGCAAGCGCACCAGCGATTCAACAACATCGTTCACCAGACAAAAGCATCGCGTTTGCTTGCCATCGCCAAAAACGCGTAGCGGCTCATTCTTTTTCGCCGCTGCGACGAAGCGCGGCAGAACCATTCCGTAACGCCCGGTTTGGCGCGGGCCGACGGTGTTGAACAGCCGCGCGATGACGACCGGCAGATTTTTTTCGCGTGCGTAGGCGAGTGCGAGAAATTCGTCCGTGAGTTTCGAACAGGCGTAGCTCCAGCGTGATTGATTCGGCGGCCCGATGAGCAAATCATCATCCTCGTTGAACTCCGGCTTCGCGCTTTTGCCGTAAACTTCCGAAGTCGAAGTCAACAGCAACGGCGCGCGATTCCTCGCGGCGGCTTGCAGCAAAATTTGCGTCTCGTGAAAACTTGCCTCCAAAACGTGCAGCGCGGATTTTACGACCAACTCGACACCGACGGTTGCCGCCAGATGAAATATAAATTCCGCTTTTGCCGCGAGTTCCGGCAATCCGGGGCATTGGGAGATTTTCGATTGCACGACACGCAGACGTGGATTTTTTCCAACAGCGCGCAGATTCTCGAGATTGCCGGTCGAAAGATCATCAATGATGACAACATTTTTACCATCATTCAATAAACGCTCGACCAGATGCGAGCCGATGAAACCCGCGCCGCCAGTCACAAGAATGTGCCGCGCGGATTTCATTTGAGCGCGGTGGCTACGGTTTCGGCGAGTTTTTGACGGTAAGCCGGATCTTCAATCAGCCGGGCTTCGCGCGGGTTGGACAAGTAACCGGCCTCAATCAAAATGGCCGGGCGTTTTTGTCCGCGCAAAACGCCGATGAAGCGCGCACGGCGCACGCCGCGATCCTCGATTCCGGTCGCGCGCAGCAACGCGCTGTGCAGTTTCACCGCAAGTTGCAAATTTTGCGCGTCAAAGGCGTTGTTGGGAAGATTTTCCAACCAATTGTCTTCGTAACCGCGCGTCAAGGTTGACGGCATTCCGGTTGGCGTAAGGCAATACGTTTCGAGTCCGGCCTGTTTTTCGTCGGGCGCGCCGGAGTTAAAATGCAGGCTGATGAACAAATCCGCATGACGCGCCTCGGCGAACGCGACGCGGTCGGCGAGTGAAACAGCAACATCATTCGTCCGTGTGAGAAAAACCTGCCAGCCGTTCGTTGCCAGCAATGGCGCGAGCCGTTTTGCCCAGTCGAGCGTGAACTCTTTTTCAAACCGTCCGTCAAGAACACTGTGCGTGCCGGTGTTCGACCCGCCGTGGCCGGGATCAATGACAATGACGCGGTTCGCGCGGAAAGTCAGCGGCGGTTCGCACAAGAGCGGTGCAAAGTTCTTTTGCAAGTCCAGTCCGTACAGAAAAATTTCGCCGTCAATGAATTGCGGCTCGAAGCCGAGATTGATTTCCGTGCCATTCCAAGTCGCGTCGCGGCTGCCAATTTCAAAAATCATCACACCGTTGGCCGAGCCAACCGCATAGGAACTCACCGGCAAATCGGAAAGCCAATGGGGTTTGCCAATTTTGTGTCCGGCAGTCCAACCATTGAGCGAAGTCCAGGTTGTCACCGGCGGATTCGTCGGTTTTGGCGGGGCTGTGATTGGAAATCTTTCTTGTGGAAACGATTCAACGGGTTGGTTTGCCTCAAACGCGGACGATTCCTGAACGGCATTGGTACTCGACCAGTTCAACAATGGGGCTCCTTTGGACATGGGTGTTGGTTCAATGGTTTCTTCCGGTGGGGTTGGTGCTGTGGCACAACCCGCCAAAAGAATCGCCGCACCAAAAATGATTGTCACTGATTTGAACACGCGGCCATTGTGCGGAACAGAAAAACGGACTCAAGTTGTTTCGGGCACTGCTTGTTTGCCATGCGCAGTTCGGACATAATTTTCCACACGATGAAAATTCTCATTGCCATCACCGGAGCCAGCGGCGCACTTTACGCGCAGCGCCTGCTCGATAATCTCGATCCGGGCACGCACGAAATCCATGTCGTGTTGAGCAATTACGCGCAACTGGTCATCGCCGAGGAACTGCCCGGCGGCCTGCGACTGCCCAGCGGCGTGAAATCGCACGGATTCAAAAGCATGAACGCGCCATTTGCCAGCGGCTCGAATCCGCCGGACGCGATGGTCATCATTCCCTGTACGATGGGCACGATGGGGCGCGTCGCACATGGTTACAGTGAAGACGTTCTGCTGCGCGCGGCGGACGTGGTGCTCAAGGAAAAGAAAAAATTGATTTTGGTCCCGCGAGAAACACCGTTGAGTCTGGTTCACATCAAAAACATGGAATTGCTACTGCTCGCCGGCGCAACGATTCTGCCGGCGAATCCCAGTTTTTATTCCGGCGCGGAAACCGTGCAACAAGTCGTGGACACAGTTGTTGCGCGCGTGCTCGACCATCTTGGCGTGCCGAACAATCTCGCGCCGCGCTGGGCCGAGGAAAAAGAATGATTTCAGTTATTCAAAAATGGGGCGGCTTCGTCCGCTTCTCACACACGGCTTTCGCCCTACCGTTTGCACTGGCGGCGATGATTGTGGCCGCGCGTGACCATCGCGGCTGGCCAGGCTGGAAAACGTTCGGACTGATTCTTACCGCGATGGTCTGCGCGCGCACCTGCGCGATGGCGTTCAATCGAATCGTGGATAGAAAATTTGATGCGCTGAATCCGCGCACGGCCAACCGTCATTTGCCAAGCGGGCAAATTTCATTGGCAAGCGCAATCACATTGTGTGTTTTGTCGGCGGCAGGATTGATTGCCGCCAGCTATTTTCTGAATTCGCTGTGCTTTTTTCTTTCACCGATTGCCTTGGTAGTGATCTGTTTTTATTCACTGACAAAGCGGTTCACGGATTACACGCACGTTTTTCTTGGCATCGCGCTCGCGCTCGCGCCCGTCGGTGCGTGGCTGGCGGTGAAAGGCGCGAACGTTTCGCCACTGGAAATTTTACAAATGACCACGCTAGCGCTCGCGGTCGTTTTGTGGCTCGTCGGCTTCGACATCATTTACGCGCTGCAAGATTACGACTTCGACAAGTCACAAGGCCTGCGTTCGCTCGTCGTGGCCTGGGGACAAAAAAATGCGCTGGCCGCCGCGTTTCTTGCACATATGGTCATGTGCGGACTGCTGCTCGCGTTCGGATTGCTGTGCCGGTTTCGCATTGCGTATCTCATCGGCTGGTTCATCATCGCCGGCTGCCTCGTGCTGGAACACTGGATTGCGCGCCACCGCAGCTTGAACTGGATCAACCTCGCGTTCTTCCGGTTGAATGCGCTCGTCAGCGCGGTGTTTCTAATTGTCACTGCTGCCGAAGTGATTTTTCTAGGCGGGTTTCGGCTGCACTAAACATCAAACTACTGTAATTTGAGAGGTAATTGGAATACGTCGGAATAAAGTCTTGAAAGTGTGTCGCCGGTGTGTTCAGTACTCACGTCCTGACCAAATCGGAAGGTTGCCGCCGCCGCGAAGTTACGCAACACCAGACAGTAGGTGCTGTTGACCATGATTCCCAACAGTTCGCCCGAACGGCTGAAAACCAAGTCGCCGCGCGAAGGGTTGAATTTGCCGAACAATCCCTTAAACAGGCTGTGGTCCAATTTGACATATTGCGGTGTGTCCAAATCCATCTGAAAGTTACATTCGCCATAATAGCCTTGTTGCGCGCCCACCAGTACCGCGTCCTGAAATTTGTATGGGTCCGATGAAATCCGATAGACATTCCCGCCGAGTTGCCGGGCTTCCGCTGGTGTGACCTGCATAAATACCACACGCGGGTCTTGGAGATCAAAAGACAACGAGCGGATGGGAACCTGCGTTGTGTTGCGACGCAGTGTTCCCGTGAGGCCTTCCCAATCCGTGCCTGGATCCCACAGGGTCAGAGGCGTGTCTTGCACATGGCACAGTGCGAAGATATTCATTCCATCGGTGACCAGCACGGTTTGAGTCGCCTTGCTCTTGCCCGCGTCCATGCCGAGAAAACCGGTTCGGGAAGCAACGAAACTGGCCTGCACTTGATTGGCGATGAAGTCATTGAAAATGGTGTTGGGGGCCAAGGCTCGATTCTCCCGGATTTCCTGGGTCAACGCACTGGAATCGGTCGCGAGCGTCTTGAATCCCTCGGCCAGTTTTAAATTTTCAGCACGTTCAGCCTGCACTTGTTGTTGCATCAGCGCAACTTGTTCGCCGGCGGCGCGCCTTTCCACTTCGGCCAACTGGAGCTGGTTGGCCAATTGCTGTTTTTCGACTTGGGCAGCTTGGTTGCTTTTCGCGAGTTGGCCGAGTTGCTCCTGCAAGCTGGCAGC
>JBEKBA010000138.1:0-5789 GCA_050015635.1 Verrucomicrobiota bacterium | reverse complement strand
GTGAGCGGACCGGCTGATGGCAGCTTGATATTGACCAACAACGGCGGGTTCAGCTACACACCGGCAACTAACTACGTAGGGATAGATAGTTTTACCTATGAATGCACTGACGGCCAGACCACGTCCAGTGTGGCGACGGTGAACATCACCGTGAATCATTCGCCGGTTGCCTATGATGACGCCTACAGCATGAAGATAAATGCAGCCTTGAGTGTAGGAAGGCCGGGAGTCCTGGCGAAAGACCAGGGTGGAGACAAGCCTTTAACCGCGTTGTTGGCAACCGGACCGGCCGTCGGCAGGCTGTCCCTGGCCAAAAATGGCAGTTTCAGCTACAGGCCGAAAAGCCGTTTTACGGGGACAGACAGCTTCACCTATGTGGCCACGGACGGGCAGACCACGTCCGGTGTGGCGACGGTAACCATCGCGGTGATTCCGGCGCCAACCGCCAATAACGACTTTTACACGGTTGAACCGGGCGCGGTTCTGAACGTCCCGGCACCGGGGGTCCTGCTCAATGATGCCAATCTCAACGGAAGTTTGACCGTACTCTTGGAAAGCCATCCGGCGCATGGGACTCTGAGTTGGGGCGGCGATGGTTCGTTCCGTTATCAAGCGACAACCAATTACACCGGAATGGACACGTTCACATACAAGATCATCAACAGCTATGGGGCTTCGGGCGTCGCGACCGTTGACATCATGGTCATGCCAACGGATGAATTATTTTACGATAATTTCACGCGCCCGGCGGATTCCGACATCCTATTCCCCTGGGTACGGGAGGCGGGCACCTGGCGGATAACCCGAAAAACGCTAATCGGAACCAGTCCCACGAACAGCTATGGTTATGCCTATTACGAAAACACCAATTGGACGGACTATTCGGTGCAGGCGCGGATCCGATTTTCTTCGACCAAAGGATGGGGCGGAGCCATTGGCGGGCGGCTGAATCCGGCAACGGGCGCGCGTTACGACGTGTGGGTTTATCCGGAAAATTCCCCCGAGGGACCGGACAACGGGGCGCCTGCGGGAGTCGCCACATTGCAGATCAACAAATATGAGACGTGGACAGGTTACACAGCGGAAAATCTGGTGACCCTGCCCGGGGTGGGCACCGACTGGCACACTGTCGAACTGGCATTCTCGAGCAACAATATCTTTGCCTATTTCGACAGCAATCTGGTGACGACAGTGACAGATGACGGTTCCATTGATGGAAATCCGGCATATACCAATGGAGGAATCAGCCTGAGCCTGTGGACGCAAACTCCGCCAACTTATACGTTCTCAGTCAGCAACGTCGTTGTGGTTCCGTCGGTGGTCAATGACAGCTACAGCATGAACGAGAACACCAAAGGTGGGATTACCTATAAGCCGGCAGCCAACTTTACCGGAACCGATGGTTTTACCCGGCACCAATCCGGCACAACCGTGGTGACCAGAGCCGCCGTGCCAGCGGTGGCACCCGCACCGGCACCCGTGATCCTTTCGATTGGCCTGACGAACGAGGTGGTCTCCATTACGTGGAGTTCGGTCACGGGCCAGACCTACCAGGTGCAGTCCGTTGATGACTTGAGGAGCGCCCATTGGAATAATGCGTCTCCGGGTTTAACGGCGACGGGTTCAACTGCCACACAAACCAATTTTTTGGGCAACGGGTCTCAACGATTCTATCGTGTATTGCTCATGACACCCTGAGCAAACCACGACGAGCTGCAAAGTCCTGCCCCCGGGTAGGTGAAAAAGTCTCCGCGCTCCGCATCGTCAAGCGTGGTGTTTTGAGCCTTGCAACCAACGAAGCAATGCAACTCGTCAGACTGGACAACCTCGGATTCTTTAGTTAAGGTTTGACCGCACGCCTGATACGGGTCACAAAGACAGCATGAGCAGGCAGTCCAGATTTGAAAATCATTCCACTCCGGCACTCACCTCCTTTATTTACGAAATCGACCGTGCCGACATAATTAAAAAGGACAAGATGTTTTTTCTTGAGTTTTGGGACATCGAGCGAATTGCTGGTGCGGGAAGATTGCATGAAATGTTTAACAAGGTTGAATTTTGCGTGGGCGGATAGCCGCATTGCAGTTGCATACATTCGCGCCAACCATGAAAAGGCGTTGATGCGAACTGCCAAGAATGAGGTTTTGCAGCGAGACACCATCCCCTTACGGTCGTAGAGGTCAAAATGGCGCAGCCGCACCTGGGCGACAAAAAGCGACAAAAGGCGGCAACGAATTTATCGCAATTTGTCGCCCTTGGACATGAAAAATTGCCGCAATTTGCCGCCTTTTAACAGCTCGCCGCCGCGCGAATCGCCTTTAATTTTATGGCTCGCTGCGCGTCGTCAAGGTTGTGCCTGCGGCCTCCACCTGTGACTACGCTGGCTGCGCCAAAGCCGGATGGCGATTAAGATTTTGCGCGGTGCTGTCGCTGCCACAGGCTCAAAATTGGGCCGCCGGTGATGAGAGCGAATGTTGTTCAACGCAAGGTGCGTGGTGGGTGCGCCAGCCCTTCGTGACGAAAGCGGCTTTGGGTTCGGAGCCGACACAGCGGAGAATCCACAGCCGCTTTGGTCGCGCTGATCAATTCCCCGGAGTGACGAAACCTGGTTGCCGGAATGGAGCGCTGGCCTGGGCGAGCGTAGCGGGGCGCGCAGCCGGTCGCACTGATCAAATTTGAGCCGGCCAGTCTGCCGGATTGCTGAATTGAATAATTTAGCTGGCCGGTAGTCTGGCTGGCGGAACGTCTGCATTTTGGATGCGACGGGCGAGCACACCAGCGGAGTCGAGTCAGGACGGGCGCGGAATGCAGGCTGCCAGGTTTGGTCAAGATTCGTCCTGGGCAAACCGCAATTTGGCGGCAAACGACTTGACCAACCTGAACGGCAATTTAATCAAACCATTCACAGTTACATAGGCGCACAACCAAAACTTTTCTGGATGCCGCTCCAGAAATTGATTCAGCAGTTTGTAACCGCCGAAATGCACCAGCCATGACATTGCAAACATGTCTGCCTCCCGTTCAATCGGTAAAATGTGATTCACGACATGGCGCAAGAATCGAACAAATAACCGTGCGTGATAATTCTCAAATTTTTGGTTCAGCAACCAGCTTCGGTATTTGCGGCGCGGGCCTTTGTGGTCGCTGATGTAATGGCAAAGCTCATGGGCAGCGGTGAACACTTGTTCGCAGTGCGGGAGATTCCGATTCACGGCGATGTATTCATCGTTCGATGCAAGATAACCCGCGTTATTGGCAGGCAGGTCAAGCAATTCGATTCTTAAGCCGAAATATTCGGCCAGATCGAAAATCGTATGGATGCGCTGCGGGTTCATTACCCTTGGGGATGATATTTCTTGGCGAGTTCGTCGGCGCGCTTCTGGATTTGCGCCATGTCTTCGTCGGTCAGCTTCGCCAGTGTCCGCATCAAAATCCGTGCGCCGTCCCGTTTGAGCACCTTGGAAGCGACGACATCATGCCGCCCTGCTGCGTCAAATAACAGGCCGCGCGGCTGGATGTCCAGAACGTCTTCCAGCTTGATTAGCATCGCATCATCGTCCGGCAAGCCGCGCTGCTTGTTGACGAGCCGCGACATGTAGGCCGTGGAAACACCAATACGCCGGCCAATGTCGCGCAGGGACAGCCCCGACTGCGCCACAGCCTTGCGTAGCAGTCGCACGAACGGTTCAGGTGCCCCGGTGGGTTCTTGTGTAGCCATTGGCGTTAAGATAACAGGTGCGTCCCGACAGTCAACATAAAATGCACAAGGAACGATTTATTGTTTGATGATACCTCTATGGTATCGCACATTGTCCCCGTCCGCATGATTATCAACAACATCGCCTATTGGCGCACAACGATGAACGCAGGCAAAGGGGTATCACAAGCTCACCTTGCCCGCAATGTTGGCGTGTCCCGGTCGTTTGTGACCAAGTTGGAGAAAAGCAAATCGCAGCCGGGAGCGGAACTGATGTTGCGTATGGCGGGGTATTTTAATCAACCAGTCGGGGCGATTTTCAAGCTGACATCTGGAACGGATGCAGTGCCAGCCTTTATTTCTTCTGATGTGATACCGTCAAGGCAAATTAACCGACTCACTCCGTCCGCCCGTCCAGCGGGATTGGAGGCAGCAAAGGACAAATCGCCGGTAGGTCCGGCAGCGAAGGTCGTGGCGTCCCTGTCGCGTAGCAAGCCAATAGGAAAAAAATGAAAAAAGAACAAGCAGTGGAAAACTTCCTGGCAGGCCGCCGCGTGGTCCTCGCCAAGTTTGTAGCGCATCACTACAAGGAAGTCAGCAACAAGGCCAAAAAGGTCGTCGGCATCGTGAACCTTTACGAAGTTCAATGCGCCGACGGGAAGGCACCCATCCCTGCGACTTTGGCACGTTCCGCCCAAGCGTAGCGGTAGGAATGCAGGGTAACGCCTTTAATGCCAAGCTGACGGCAGCGTTGCCCAAACTCCGTGGCACGGTCGCCAGTCCGCACGCGGGACAGATATGGAAACAACACGCCTTCGGCGGGCAGGTCTTTGAACACGTTCAAAGCCTCCGCGCCCAAGTGGACTAACACCGCCACGCCGGATTTCTGGCGGGTGAAACTGACGGTGTTGTTCGTCCAGTCCACGTCCTCGCCTTTCAGGTTCGCAATGTCACCCTGACTTGCGCCCAAGTGCCAGCACAACTGATACAGGGTTTTGCGTTCGGGGTTCACCTCGGCGGCGATGATCCGCTGGTGTTCCTCAAGTGTGATGGCGCGTTTCTCCTTGAACCTCACCTTCGGCCATTGGCGTTTCGGCAGGATTGACCATGCAAGCCAGTTCATGTCCAAAGCGAAGTTGTGAATCCGGCGCAAGTAAACATTCGTTGAAACGCTTCCGAGTTCCAACACTTTCAAGAAATGCGCTGAATGAGTTTCGAGAATTGGCAGATTGCGGATGAGATCAAATGCCTTGTCCTTCATCGCCACAACATGACGGGCGTATGTCGAGCCGGTCTTGGTCTTGGTCATTTCGTCCATCGGCACTTGCCAAGTGCGCTTCGCCACTTCGGGGTCGGTGGCCGTCAGATACGTCCGCGCAATATGCAGGTTCAAGACGGGCTGGCGGTGGGCTTCGTTCTTGGAATGAAGCAACGTGAGGGCTTCGGCTTCGTTCTTCGTGCGTAGGCTGTGCTGCTTGCCGGTGGTGGTGTCTTCCGAATAATAAACCCCCGCTCGGTTAAACATGATGAATCTCGTTTTCATAACTGATTTCTCTGATCGAGAAACCAGTCCGGTTTCATCCGCGTTTGAGAACGCGAGTTTTGGCGAGTTTCAGCAAATACTGGCAAGTAGTGGCGAATAGTTCTGACACTCGCCGGTTTACTGACAGTTTCACTGACAGTGGCCATTCCGCCCGGCGTAACTCCTTGATGCACACGCATCAAAAACTGGAGGCGAGGGTCGGAATCGGGCAGGCACAGCGAGTTTTGGCTTGCTGAACCTTCTCATTCCAAAACCCCAGCTAGAACGCAAGTTACAGAAATTACGCTGCTAACATTGGAAGAATCGCAGGTTTTCTCGCTTCAGTCAAGACTTGGAATTAACCATCTGAAACTCGAGAACAACTCCGGCACTACTCGGTTGAAACTCCGCTGCTGGCAGTTTTGCTGGCAGTCAAAGACACAAAAGATTTTGCCGTTATCTAAAATTCCACTGATTATCGCCGTGACCAACGCGCTTTCTTGCTCCACTTCACCGGCCGCTGTTCGGCCAAATCCCCTCACAACCGCGCCGGTTCCGTTCCGCAAAAAA
>JBEKBA010000137.1:0-5927 GCA_050015635.1 Verrucomicrobiota bacterium | reverse complement strand
CCCAATGCGAAGGCCCTTGTTAGTAGTTGCCTTATTCATTTGGCCTTTAATCGCCATGTCGCAAACAAATAATCCATCACAAAAGAGTGGTGCAGAAGTGATGCACGAACTCCGTATAAAAATACTGACTGCATCTGCTTCTGAAATTGGATTGAAGCCGACACAAGATTATCCACGAGTTTACACGGCTCTTATGGATTGGCCCTTGGGGACGAATATAATTTCTGTGTATGGTTCTTGCACGGGTGATGCCAGTATTTACACAACTTCGACATTCGGAGTCCTTGGAGGTGTTGGTCACGAAACTGTTCGAAATGCCGCTCATCAATTCGTGAAGTCTGCTGAAATGCATTACGATGATGCTGTTACAACAAAAGATTTTCCGTATCCGAAACCAGGACACATTTACTTTTATTTAGTTTGCTTCGATGGCATTCGTATGATTGACGCTGACGAAGAATCTTTGCGAACTGGAAAAAGCAAATTTTCAGATTTGGGCAACGCAGCTCAAAATCTAATAGGTCAATTGCGAATGGTTTCTGAAAAGAAACAGTGATTTATTTACTTCAGAATACCGCAAGGAAAGATTGAAAAGGTTGATTGTCAGTGAGAGTTGAGTGTTTTGAGAAAAAAAGAACGCCAGACACGGGTATTGCAGGGCTGCTGCAGCGGTGCTGCAATAGGGCGGCTGTGATGCTGCCGACTTTACTGCGCCATTGACGAGGTATGGGCGGCCATCCATGACCAATCGCGCCAACCGGGCGGGCTGGACGTGGTGCTGCCTATTCCGTCATCGCCAAACACCTTGGTGCCGCTATCGAGCCAGTGGTGCATCTCCGAGTGGCCGTCGGCGAATGCCAACCCGCAGCTGCCGTTGTGATAGGAACCGGGATAATCGAGCCAGCCCGGTATCGCCATGCTGAAGGCGAAAGCGGCGTCATTCAACCCTTTAGCGTTCTCATCCAAGAGCACCCAGAGATCGGACGGTCCGGGCGGGCCGATATCGGTGGATTTGCCAAAGCTGCGCCACGGGTCGTCGTGACGATTGGTGCGTGTCCCATTCAGCCACGGGCCGTTGACCGGAAGATTCGGCACGCCGCTGTGGACGAAGCCGGAACCGGAGAATTCGGTGGCTTCGAAGCCGGGGTCAATGGTGCCAACGGCCTGGTTCATGGAAAACGTCCGCGCCGCAGGAACAATCTGGCCTATGAGGGCAGGATTGCTGCCTTGATATAATCCCTGACGCGTGTCGGCGGGACAGCGGAACAAGTCGGCGCTGCCGGAGAGATAATTGATAAGCAGGCTCCGGCTGGGATCCTGCAGCACATCAGGATCGAATTCCTGCGGTCCGCCGATGCCAGCGTTTCCAGAACACCAATTGTAACCGGGGTCGGTATTGGCGTCATCAGGGTTGGGCGGGAAAAAATCGTTGTTATCGCCCACATACATGAGCATGGCGGTCATCATCTGTTTGCCGCGGCTCAAGCACAATGCACCCTGCGCCCGCTGCTTGGCCTGGGACAAGGCCGGCAGCAGCAACGCCGCGAGAATGGCGATTATGGCGATGACGACAAGCAACTCGATGAGCGTGAAAGCGTGACGAGAGTCGAGTGACGAAGGTCGAGGGCTGAAAAAGGCGCTGCTCCCGACTTTAGACTTTAAACTCCAGACCTGTATATCCGGCCTCATTTTTATCCGATTATATTAACAACTTTCGGTAAAAAACGTTACAAGCAAAGTAAAAATTTACAGGCCGCGATTCAGCCTGCCGTGGAAATGACGCGCTGGACGGCGGCATTTGTTCAAAATCTTCAATTAAATATGTCCACCGGACGGCAAAAGGGGACAATTTTTTCCATTCATTCACCGGGAAACGCGGCGTTGACTTCTGTATTTGCAGCCAACGCCGATTGGCGCTTTGCCGCGCCAATGCAGCGACGCTGCAGCCGTACTGCAGCCATGCTGCAATGCGCCAATTTACCACCCCAACACCGTTATCTGCGACTGGATTTGCCGGACGATTATCCCTAATACTGGAAACGCGCAATTGCCATTCACTCTCTCGGGGGGGAGGATTAGAGTAATTGAGGATGTTCATCTGCCTTTCATGGAGTCTGTTTTCTTTCCTTGATTTCCGACGCGTTCGCCCGTTTCATCTTGCAGAAGGATTAATTTAACTGAACAGAAATCATGGCCTACAAAGACGTCACCCCGCCCACCGGTGGAAAAATTTCAATCGCGAATGGCAAACTCAATGTTCCTGAAACCCCCATTCTTCCGTTCATTCGCGGTGACGGCACGGGCCCGGACATCTGGGCGGCGAGCGAGCGCGTGTTCGACGCGGCGGTACAAAAAGCATACGGCGGCAAACGGAAAATCTCGTGGTTCGAGGTTTTCGCCGGCGAAGAAAGTTTCAAGAAATTCAACAATTGGCTGCCGGACGACACGGTCGAGGCGTTCAAGGAATATCTTGTCGGCATCAAAGGTCCGCTGACCACGCCCGTCGGCGGGGGCATCCGCTCGCTCAACGTGGCGCTACGCCAGATGCTCGACCTCTACGTCTGCCTGCGCCCCGTGCAATGGTTCACCGGCGTTCCATCGCCCGTGAAGCACCCGGAGAAGGTCAACATGGTCATTTTCCGCGAAAATACCGAGGACATTTACGCAGGCATCGAATTCGCCGGTGGAACGCCGGAGAGCCAAAAGATTTTGGACTTTCTGGCGCAGAATTTTCCCAAGGAATTCAAAAAGATTCGCTTTGGAACCACAGAAGCCTCGGCAGGGTGGCTCAAGCAACTTCAGGAACTCGGCGCTCCGCAGCGTCCGGCGGTGGTGGATGTCGGCATCGGCTTCAAACCGGTCAGTTATCTCGGGACGATACGCCTGATTCACGCGGCCATCCTTTATGCCATCACGAACAAACGCAAAAGCGTCACGATTGTTCACAAGGGCAACATCATGAAGTTCACCGAAGGCGCGTTTCGCGACTGGTGTTATAAAATCGCCAAGGAGCGTTACGGCGCGGTGGAGATTGACGGCGGCCCGTGGTGCAAAATTCCCGAAGGCAAACCCGGCGCGGGCATCGTCATCAAGGACAGCATTGCCGACATCGCGCTGCAACAGGTGCTCACGCGCCCGACGGATTTCGATGTCATCGCCACGCTCAACCTGAACGGCGATTATTTGAGCGACGCTCTCGCCGCGCAGGTCGGCGGCATCGGCATTGCGCCAGGTGGCAACATCAATTACATCACCGGCCACGCGATTTTTGAGGCCACACACGGCACTGCGCCGAAGTATGCGAACAAGGATGTTGTCAATCCCGGCAGCGTTGTGTTGAGCGGCGAAATGATGCTGCGCTACATGGGCTGGACGGCGGCGGCGGACTTGATTCTTAAAGGTCTCAACGGCGCGATTGGCAGCAAGCGGGTGACTTACGATTTCGCGCGCCTGATGGATGGCGCGACGGAGATCAAATGCTCGCAGTTTGGCGACAACATCATAGCGAATATGTAAAATTTCAGCGGCGCTCTGCCGCCGTCGTACAATAAATTCAACCGGTGGCTGTCCGATTCCGCCCCTTGCTCTAGCGGAGCCTCTTAAACATTAACAAAAATATTCCTTGACGAGTTTTAGTGTTTGTATTAGTTTACTAGTATAAGATTTAAATAGGATACAAATGATTATGGCTGGCAACGTCTTAGATCAATGGCAAGTCGAGTATAATTCGGGCATCCCCGTTTACCGGCAGATCATCAATCAGGCCTGTGCGGCTGTGGCGGCGGACTCGTTCAAACCCGGGGACCAACTGCCCACCATCCGGGCGCTGAGCGAGCGTTTGAATGTGAATCCGAACACGGTGGCCAAGGCTTATCGCGAGCTTGAATTGAAAGGAATCATCGTCAGCGAACGCGGCAGCGGGTCCTTCATCCAGGCCCAGCCGCCCGTGCCTGCGCCCGGTGCCAGGGAGAAAAAAGCCAAGCTCAAAAACTTTTATCACCGGTTGCTGGCGGAAGCGGCCAGCAGCGGCCTGACCGAAAGCGAACTGTTAAATTTTATCAAAGAAAACAACACCTCAACATTATGATTACAAAATTCAAACAAAGCTGGCAGCTTTTCAAGGCTTCCATCACCGTCACCCTCCGGTATCGCAAACTGCTCTGGTTTCCCGTCCTGACCACGATTCTGACGAGTTTCATTGCGCTTTTTTTTGTGTCGGCGATGGCGCTCCCCCTTGTTCTGCATCACACCGGTTACCATCTCAATCAAAAGCAACATTGGGTGGCCCTGAAGGACTATTATCTTCCCGCGCCTGCCGTCCACCCAAAACCCCACGACCCCGCTGAAGCCCTGAGCCTTCTGCTCACCGGACATCCCGCCGCCGCGCACGGCTTCCCCTGGGGTTCGTTTTGTTTACTCGCGATTTATTTGGTCCTGATGTTTCTGGCCACTTTTTGCAACGTTGCCTTTTACAGCGAGATCATGGCGGCCCTCAACGGCAAGGGTGTTTCTTTCCGGCGCGGTCTCAGCACGGCTCGCAGCCGATTGCCATCAATTTTTGCCTGGTCTCTTTTGGCCGGGGTGGTCGGATGGATCATTCGCACCATCGAGCAACGACTGCCGTTCGCAGTACGGATCGTGACCGGACTGATCGGGATGGCCTGGAGCATTGCGACGGTGTTTGCGATTCCGGTAATCATCCAAGAGCAACCAATGCGCAACCCTACAAAGATTCTCCAGCAATCCGCGAAGACGTTGAAGCGGACTTGGGGCGAAGGCCTTATCGGTTACGTTGGATTTTCCGCTGCGAACGTGATGATCTTTGTCTGCTCGCTGCTGCCGTTGCTGCTGGCGGGCGCGCTCGCGCTGCTTTTCAAGAGCGCATGGTTTATAGTGATCGCCGGAGTGATCTGGGTGCTCGGCCTGCTTTTCATGGCTTACATTTCCAGTGTCGCCGGCCACGTCTATCGTTGCGCCCTCTACATGTATGCCAGCGAAGGCGTGGTGCCCGAACCTTACAACCATGATTTGCTGGACATGGCTTGGAAGGTCAAAAAGAGTTCCAAGAGTTTCACCTGATTCTTCACCTGACGGGCAATAGGGAGGCGGTAATGTGGCAATGAACAGGCGTTGAACGAACGGTCAAAAAATGACTTGAGCCCCTGTAAAATCAGGCTACAGCAAGCCTTGAAACAGAGTGTGTCAGGCTCGGAACGGTAAAGCTTCCTCGTTCGATTCCGACCCTCCAGCCCCCAACGCACCAAAATGGTTTTGTGCAGTCGAGATGATCCGTTTGGCCGCTGACAAAGATTGGCTGCACAAGGCAACTAAGGAGATTTCAAAACACTGGCGGCAAAAGCGCGAGCGGCGCTTGAATCCGCAACCGTCTCTTGCGATGCGTTAGGAGGCATTTTCGTATGACACAATTTTGCTGTCAGCGTTTTAGGGATTGGCCAGTCGAAAGAACAAATTCCCCGTCGGCGGCGTGATGGTGACACTGTTCGTGCTGTTGGCGGTGCTAACGCTGTAGCCGCTATTCGTCCAGGTTCCTGTGGCCAGATTTCCGTTCTGCTGCAAGGTGTAACTGCCCGTGTCCGGCCAAGAGACGATGACACTGTTGGCGGAATAAGTGATGGTCAGGTTAGGAGTCCCGGGCGTTTGCACCACGGAAATCAGCGCCCAGAAACCGCCCGTCACGCTATACTGTCCGCCGGTCATCGCGCCGCTGGCATCCGGCTGGCCGATGGTGCTACTGACCTGATAGGTCGCTCCGGTGCTCGTTCCGCCGCCGCCGGCGACTTTGTACCAGTCAATAGAATAGCTTTGTGCCGAGGCGCGAAGGCAAAAGGCCAAAGGCAGAAGGATGAAGAAAAACAATTGCAAACTGCCGGCTCC
Source organism: Verrucomicrobiota bacterium (assembly GCA_050015635.1). GTDB lineage: Bacteria > Verrucomicrobiota > Verrucomicrobiia > Limisphaerales > UBA11358 > UBA11358. The sequence goes on along the minus strand of JBEKBA010000137.1, from coordinate 32 downwards.
AAGCTTCCGATTCCATGTTTTCATTGTGCGTC
>JBEKBA010000136.1:0-5973 GCA_050015635.1 Verrucomicrobiota bacterium | reverse complement strand
GGCAGATAAATCACGTCGTCGGCCACTTTCCTGATTTGTCTGTCGCCTTCGGTGGCCAGCGCGATGATTGGACCTTTGCGCGCGCGGATCATGGCGAGGTTCGCCATCGTTTTTTCATACATCGAATCCTGCGGCACAAGAAAAACCGTCGGTGTTTTCGCGTCAATCAACGCTATCGGCCCGTGTTTCATTTCCGCCGCCGAATAACCCTCGGCGTGGATATAGGAGATTTCCTTCAGCTTGAGCGCACCTTCGAGCGCAATCGGAAAGGTGTAACCGCGTCCGAGAAAGAAAAAATCGTCGGCCTGGTGGTATTTCTTCGCGAGCTTTTTCAGCGAATTATTTTGGGCGAGGATGGATTCGATTTGTTTGGGCACGCCTTCCAACGCGTGCAAAATCTCGAGGGCGCGCCTGGCCGGAAGATTGCGCATCCTTCCCAAATGCACGGCCAGCAATGATAAAACGGTGAGCGTGGCAATAAATGCCTTTGTCGAGGCAACGCCGATTTCCGGGCCGGCGTGCATGTAAATGCCGCCGTCGGATTCGCGCGCGATGGTGCTGCCGACGACGTTGACGATGGCCAGCGCGCGGTGGCCGCGGCGCCTGGCCTCGCGCAACGCGGCGAGCGTGTCCGCCGTTTCGCCGGATTGCGAGAGAACGAGCAGGACGGTGTCGCGTTCGAGCGGCGCGTTGCGGTAACAAAATTCGTGCGCGAACTCGACCTCGACCGGAATTTGCGCGAGTTCCTCGATCAAATACTCGCCGACGAGCGCCGCGTGCCAGCTCGTGCCGCTGGCGGCGATGATGATGCGATCGATGGAACGCAACTGCGACACGCTCATGTTCAGCCCGCCGAATTTCGCGGTCGCGCCTTCCGCATCCACGCGCCCGCGCAAGGCGTTTTGCACCGTTTGCGACTGCTCGAAAATTTCCTTGAGCATGAAATGCGCGTGTTTGCCGCGCGCGGCATCCTCCTGACTGAATTCGAGGTTGCTGATCTGGACGGTCGCGGTATCCGCGCCGAGATTCAAAACGTCGAAGCGGTCACCGGTCACGGTCGCAACGTCGTAGTCGCTCAAGTAGACGACCTTTTTCGTGTGGGCGACGATGGCGTTGGCGTCGCTGGCCAGAAAATTTTCGCCGGTGCCGATGCCGATAATCAGGGGCGAACCCCGCCGCGCGCCGACAATCGTGCCGGGTTGCCCGGCGCAAACCACCGCGAGACCATAAGTGCCGATGACTTCGCGGAGCGCATCGCAAACGGCCTGCGTCAGCGGATTGGCGTCGCCGTTCTTTTCATTTTGTGGCCGTTGTTTGTCGTAATAAACGCCAATCAAATGCGCGAGCACTTCGGTATCGGTGTCGGATTTGAAAGTGTGTCCGGCTTTAAGCAGCTTTTGTTTGATGGTGTCATAATTTTCAATAACGCCGTTGTGGACGACGGCAATTTCCCCGGTTTGGTCGAGCTGCGGATGGGAGTTTTTGTCCGAAGGAATTCCGTGGGTGGCCCAGCGCGTGTGGCCGATGCCGAGATTTCCCGCGACCGGTTCGGATTTGAGCAGGCGCGCGAGGCCTTCGTCAATTTTCCCTTTCTTTTTGCGGACCAGCAGACTGCCATCGTGCAATAACGCCACGCCGGCGCTGTCGTAACCGCGATATTCCAACCGCCGCAGTCCTTCGAGGAGGATGGGCGAGGCCGATTTTTTTCCGACATATCCGATAATGCCACACATAAATTATTTCCAGTTTAAAATCCAATCCGCCGCGCCGTTCAAATCATCCACAATGACCGCGCGTGCAATCCGGTCTGCATCCGTCCGCTCCAGTTCCGCGCCGTAGCCGGTGCGCACGAGAATGCTCTTTTTAACGCCCGCGTTCCAGCCGCATTCCAAATCACTCAGCTTGTCGCCGACCAGAAAACTTTGCGACAAGTTCAAATCAAACTCGTCGCGCGCGTCGAATATAAACTGCGGCGACGGCTTGCGTCCGCGTCCCGGCTGACCGGGCGGTTCGGGCGCGACGTAAATTTTCTCAAAATGCACGCCGGCGCCGGCGAGTTCATGGCAGAGATGCTTGTTGACGCGCTCGACATCGGCAAGCGTGAAGTAACCGCGTCCGACGCCGGATTGGTTCGAGACGATGAACAATTTGAAGCCGGCGACGCCGAGCCGTTTCAGACCAACGGGCGTCGCTGGAAAAATCACAACGTCCTCGGGACGGTGCAGATAACTCACTTCGGCGATGAGCGTGCCATCGCGATCCAGGAACACAGCGCGGTTCATTCCGGAGATTGTGAATTTATTGCGGCGAGAATGGAATTGATTTTTTCCGGCGTTGGCTCATGCTGCGCGCGTTCACGTTTTTTATTAGCAGCCAAATCATATTTACATGAACAGAGGCAGAATGGGAATTTTGGTCGGCGGCGGTCCGGCGCCCGGCATCAACGGCGTCATCGCGGCGGCAACTATTGAAGGCATCAATCAAGGTTACGAAGTCATCGGCTTCCGCGACGGCTTCAAATGGCTTGCGCAGGGCGAGGCGCAGCAATGCAAACCTTTGGCCATCCGCGATGTGCGCGACATCCACATCAAGGGCGGCTCGATCCTCGGCACTGCGCGCACGAACCCGGCCAAGTCCGAGACCAGCATGCGGAATCTTTTCAACGTGTTTGAAAAACTGGGCATCAGCGCCCTGGTGACCATTGGCGGCGATGACACGGCGTTTTCGGCCAGCCAGGTTGCCAAACGCAGCAACGGAAACATCCGCGTTGCGCACGTGCCCAAGACGATTGACAACGACCTGCCGCTGCCCGGGTCAACCCCGACATTTGGTTTTGAAACCGCGCGCCACTTTGGCGTTTATATCGTTCGCAACCTCGCAGAGGACGCGCGGACGACTTCGCGCTGGTATATCATCGTGAGCATGGGCCGCGCGGCGGGGCATCTCGCGCTGGGCATCGCGAAGGCGGCGGCGGCCACGCTCGCAATTATTCCTGAAGAATTCCGGAAACGCCAGGTGACCGTTGACGAAGTGTGCGACATCATCATCGGCTCGATCATCAAACGCCGCGCCGAGGGTTCACAATACGGCATTGTCGTGCTGGCCGAGGGACTGATCGAGGCGATGGGGGAACCGGGTTTGATCAAGGCGCTGCCCGATGGACAACTCGAACGCTTCGGTAAAGTCGTCCGCGACGACCACGGCCATCTGCGGCTCGGCGAGATTGAATTTGGCCGCCTGATGAAGGAACTCCTGACCCTGCGTCTCGAAAAACTCGGTATCAAAATGGCTTTCATTGACAAAGACCTCGGTTACGAACTTCGTTGCGCCGACCCGATTCCATTCGACGCCGAATACACGCGCGATCTTGGCTACGGCGCGGTGAAATTCCTGCTTTCGCCCGAAGCCGAAAAATACGGCGCGATCATCAGTTTCGTGGACGGCAAAATGATTCCGCTGCCGTTTGAGGAAATGCTCGACCCCAAGACCGGCCGGATGCAAACGCGCCAGGTCAATGTGAATGGCGAATCCTACGAATGCGCGTGCGCCTACATGATCCGGCTTGAACGCGAAGATTTTGAGGACGTGAAACAACTGACCAGACTCGCCGGGGTCGTCTCGATGACACCGGAAGAATTCCGCTCCCGTTTTGGCTACCTCGCCGGTCTGGAATTAAAATAAAATTGCCCGGACGACGGCGGGAAAACTCCCGCCGCCGTTTTTCATTCCGGCGGGGCAAGCGTCCCCGCGAATCGGAACTTTCACATCGCGCGCGCAAAATTTTCCAGTAAATTCCGGCCCATGAAACCGCTCGCGGATTGCAAGCTCTACACCTTTGTGGACACGGCCTGCCTGCATGGCCGCGCGCCGGAAGTCGTGGCGCAACAACTTTGCGACGGCGGCGCGGATTTGATCCAGTTGCGCGCCAAAAATTCTTCGCCCGGTGAAATCCGGCGCATGGCGGAAAGCATTCTGCCGGTCACCAGATGCGTCAACGTCAGCCTCGTCATCAATGACCATCCGGAAATCGCGCGCGAACTCGGCGTGGAATTTTGCCATTTGGGACAGGAAGATTTTTTTGACGCCGGCCATACTCACGTCTCTGAACTCTCAACCCCCGACTTCCGGCTTGGAATCGGTCTTTCAACTCATTCGCCGGCACAAGCCCGACGCGCGCTGGCCGCCGGACCTGATTACATCGCCATTGGGCCGATTTATGCGACGGGCACGAAGCCGGGCGCGAAACCCGTGACGCTCGAATACGTCCGCTGGGCGGCGGCGAACGTAATCGTCCCGTGGTTCGCCATTGGCGGCATCAATCTGGAAAATCTCGACGACGTTCTGGCGGCGGGCGCGAAACGGGTTTGTGTCGTCTCGGCAATTTTGAACGCGCCCGACGCAGCCAATGCCTGCGCGGAATTCCGGCAAAGGTTGGGATGACTCCGACCCCGATGGTTTGATCCGGTCAAAAATGTTTTCGTCCGGAACTCACCGATGCCGGAGGAAATTGCCGGGAAATAATAAACCGGTGGTTGTAAATCACCACGGTTCCCGTTAATGAACGGACAGGGCGACGTTGATTTGATTGATGGCTTCGGTGATGTGTCGGGTGATGCGTTCCTGACTTTTGACCTCGGCAGCCCCAAGCACATTTTGGAGCAATCCCTGGGCTTCGCGCATCTTCGCGTCCGACAAAGGCTGCGGCTGCCGGTCTTTGACGTCGCCGCTTAGATCCATGCCGAGCAATTTGCCGGCGACTTCAACCTGGTGCATAGCCCTCACGCGATGGCCTTTGTAATCGTGATCGCCGGTGGCCAGAATGAAGTAGGCGTTCCGGAGCATCCCGGCTTCCGCAGTGTCACTGAACGCCACGGTTTGATATTGATTTTGAACGACGACGGAGCCGCTCAACGTTTGGGGTGTTGACGGCGTGGCGGCGCGAAGGTTCACGCCGTAGGACAAGATGATGACCAAAACCACGGCTTTTGCGGCTGTTTTGAGATATTTTGTATTCATATTTGATTGGTATGACGCGCAGAAAGCGTGCCAAGTTACGGTAGTGCGGTCATGGTGGCGTAGATTGTTGAGGGTTCCCAAAATGAAGAAGCCGCCGGATTTCGGAACCAGAGTGGTTAACCCGGCGGCGGTAACATGTGCCAATCGGAGAGGCACGGTGTCACGCTAGCAGTGATTAACTCGAAAGAATATGGGGTAAAACCCGTAGTAGCAAAAATGGGTTGCTGGGTCGCGGACTGTTGCTGGGTCGTGGGATATTAGATTGTGAAACTGGCGGGAGGAGTGCGGACAACCGGTGTTGGTTCCAGTGAATGGTTAGGCATCATTGTTTATTCTTTGCTGGGGCTGGCGAAAGCACGCCACTGTTCGTCACGCCATCACTGACTACAAAAATGCCAAGGTCGCCGTCCTTCAAACTTGTAAACGCGACTTGGTCATAATGTCCACTCTTTAGCATACCCTTGGACTGCTGATCAAATGAAGAAAGCTCGACGAAATCTTTAGGCCAATGCCGATACTGCCTATAAAAATCTCCGCAACAATCAAATAATACAAAAGCCGAATCGCTAGGACGCACATCTGCAACAGGATTAGATTCGCACGCACTCAAAAATGTCATGCTGCCGATGACCACTCCCAACAAACAGAATGTAGCCGAGTAACGCATGATGCCTAACGATCAAAAATGAGTCACGCCGAAGTCTTTGCAGGCGGCTACCTGATGTCAACCGCGAAACACTGGCTTGCCAGCAAAATCAGGATTGGAAAAGTCTGGTTCTCCAAAAGAACGCCACAGAATCACTGGCGTTGGCAAGTTTACGGTATTGCCCGGTTGGATTGTGTGGCACTGACGGAAACCAGAAAACTCAAATAGAAAAAATAGAAAACCGCGAATTTTAATTGGACGATACCTCCCGTTACCGCGCGCCTTATCGGGCGTGGTTTTTAACAACTCGC
>JBEKBA010000135.1:0-8650 GCA_050015635.1 Verrucomicrobiota bacterium | reverse complement strand
CGGCTCAAAAATAAAATTCTGGACGGACAATACGCCGAGCGAATATCACACGCTGTTTCACATTGAGGACATCGAAAAATTTCCCGAATACGAAGTGGAGAACGACGCGTTCATGGCGATGACGTTGCATCGAATGCGAATGCACCGGCAACGCATCCTTGATTTGGGTGAAGTCCTGCCGTTCGTCACGTCGCGCGGCCCGATGTGCACGGCGGGCTTCGTCCGCGGCACGACCGACTTGATGATGGACCTCGTGGAAAAACCGGAGTGGGCGCACAAGCTGATCGACCTCTCGACGCGCCTCATCATTGACTGGCTCAACGCGCAACACAAAGCAATAGGCGACACGGTCGAAGGCATTTTCATTCTGGATGACATTGTCGGCTTTGTGAACGAGGAGCATTACCAGGAATTTTGCCATCCTTATTTGAGACAAATTTGCGACGCGTTTCCGAAGGATTGGGTGAAACTTTATCACAACGACGCGGAAGTTCAGGCATGCCTCGATCATCTGCCGGATTGCGGCTTCAACGTGTTGAACTGGGGCAAGCAAACAGACATCGCGGAAGTGAAGGATCGCGTCGGCGGCCGAATGTGCCTGATGGGAAATGTGAATCCGCTCGAAGTCGGCGTGCGCGGCACGCCGGAGGAAGTGCGCGAAGCAACGCTGGATGTTCTCGAAAAAGGTGGCGACCGCGGAATGATTCTTTCCGTTGGCGGCGGCACGAGTCCCGGAATGCCGAAGCAAAATATCGAAGCGATGCTTGCGGCATTGGCGGAATTCAATGGCAAGTGATAATCAGTTTAGAAAAGTGGAACAGGAGAAAGTCCATGCCAGATTACGCTTTAATCAATCAATGCATCTACGAAGGTAAAGCCAAGGAAGTCGGCGAGATGACCCAGGCCGCCCTTGATGAAGGCCGGAGCGCTCAGGAAGTTTTGACCGAAGGGCTGATCGCGGGCATGAGCGTCGTGGGCGAGGATTTCAAATACAACATTCTCTACGTGCCGGAAGTTTTGATCGCGGCCCGCGCGATGAAGGCCGGCATGGCCGTTTTGAAACCGCTGCTAGCAGCGAAGGATTCGGGCGTTGAACCCGCCGGAGTTCTGGTGATGGGAACCGTGCGCGGAGACTTGCATGACATCGGGAAAAACCTCGTTTGCATGATGGCCGAGGGCGCGGGCTTTGAGGTATACGACATCGGCGTGGACCAGAGCATTGAAAAATTTTTGGCCGCGACCGAACTGCACAAGCCGCAAATCATCGGCATGAGCGCGCTGCTCACGACGACGATGACTTACATGAAAACCGTGATTGACGGTTACAAGGAACGCAATATGGGCCATATTAAATTCGCCATCGGTGGCGCGCCCATCAGTCAGATGTATGCGGACGAAATCGGCGCGGACGGTTACGGAGCGGACGCTTCGAGCGCGGTGGATTTGTTTCTCTATTTCATCGGCAAAGGCGCGGCGCCGGTCGCGAAGTCAAAATTGCAATCCATCGAGTCCGTCATGGCCGAACGCGCCGAATCGCGGTCCGCGCGCGACCCGGATGCCAAGTCAAAATTTCAAATCCTCCACTGGCAGGACATCCCTTCCGAGGTGAAAGCGTGGGACGACTTCGACGAAATCAAAATCAGCCTCGCGACGCGTTTTACCGAACGCATTGACGCCTCGGCGCAGCGGCAGGGATTGATACAGCAGGATAGCTACACGGCGCAACTGCGCTGGAGTGACGTGGCGGAACGCGCCGGTTCGCCCCGCGAAGTGGCGGAGTCCGTGCGTAAAGAGCTTGAGTCAGCGGGATAATAAAATCCGCCGCAAACAATTCACATGAAACAATCCACCACCATCACGGTCATTGGCCGCGACAAGACTGGTGTCATCGCCCGCGTCGCCGGTTTTTTGTTCGAGCAGGACGCCAACATTGAGGCGCTCGAGGAACAGGTTACGCGCGGACAATTCAGCATGACCCTGCAGGCATCGTGGCCAAAAAAGGAATTTCACGCCGCCGATTTGCGTACTGGGCTGGAGCGCCTGGCTCGCGTGCTCGGCATGGAAATCAAATTGCGTGTCACCGAACCGGGCCGGCGGCAGCGCTTCGCGATTTTTGTGACGAAGGAGCCGCGTTGTTTTGAGACGCTCGCGGCGGCGGTCGCAAAGAAATCCCTCGTCGCCGATCTAGCGCTGGTGATCGGTAACCACGCCGGCTTTGAGCCGCTGGCGAAAAAATTCCGCCTGCCGTTCATCTGTGTGCCCTGGGAAAACCGAACGCAAGCCGAAGTGCGCGCGTTGACATTGCTTGAGGAGCGCGAGATTGATTTCGTCGTGCTGGCGCGATTCATGAAAATTCTCTCGCCGAACTTTGTGTGGCGCTACAAAAACAAGATCATCAACATCCATCCGTCTCTGCTGCCGAGTTTTCCCGGCCCGCAGGCGTATTGGCAGGCGTATGAACACGGCGTGAAGATCGCCGGCGTTACCGCGCACTTCGTCAACATGCACCTCGACGAGGGGCCGATCATTGCGCAAGGCAGCTTTCACATCCGGCCGGGTATGACGCTTCCGGAAATCATCGCCACGGGGCAAAAACTTGAGGCGCAGGTTCTGCTCAAAGCCGTGAAGCGCTACCTCGCCCGCCGGCTCGACGTGTATTGGGGAACCGTGAATGAAGTTTGAACCGGCGATCAACGCCCCCGGTTAAATTCTTCGACCACTTGCCGGATCGCACGCGTGTGCTCCGGTGTACTGCCGCAGCAGGAACCGATGATGCCCGCGCCGGCGGAAAGCGCGTCCGGCACACCGACCGCCATGTCCGTAGGAAGCTGTTTATAAACGGCCTTCAGGTTTTCCAAAACCGGCAGGCCGGCATTCGGCTGTACCATCACGGGCAGGTGGCAACTCGCGCGGTATTGTTTTGCGACCATCGCCGCACCGTTCATGTCCATGCCGGTGCCGCAATTGAGCGCCACAATGTTCGCGCCGCGTTCCTCGGCGAATTCCGCCGCGCGTTCCGGCGTCACGCCCATCATTGTAACATAAAAAGTTTTGTCCGCCGACAAATCGTAGGCGAGCGATGCGATGAGGCACGGCGCGGCCGCCGCTTTTGCCGCGTCAATCGCCACGCCGAGTTCTTCTAGCGCAGTCTGCGTCTCGATGATGACCGCATCCACGCCGGCCTCAACCAGCGCGCGGGCTTGTTCTTCGTAAGCGGCCCGCGCTTCATCGTGGGAAAGATCGCCGTAAGGTTCGAGAATCGCGCCGAGAGGCCCCAAGTCTCCCAGCACAAAACCTTCGCGCCCGCCGAACGCCTCGCGCGCGATACGCACACCCGTCTGGTTGATGGCGCGCAAATCATCCGCATGGTCATGGCGTTTGAGCATCAGGCGGTTGCCACCAAACGTGTTTGAAATCAGACAATCCGCGCCCGCCCCGACATAGTTGCGCTGGATTTTCAGGACGCGCTCCGGGTGTGTGAGATTCCACGCCTCGCCGCAATCGCCGTTGGCGAGGCCGGCGAGCATGAGCTGCGTGCCCATTGCGCCATCACCGACGAGCCGCCGTTCGCACAAAGTTTTCAGCAGGGATTTTTTCATAAGGGTCAGCCCGCGATCAAAATTTCCGTCTCCGTGATTTTCAATTCCACGCCCGCGACTTTGGCCGCTTCCTGAAGTGCAGCGTGCAACATAACCACGGGATCTTTACCCACGTCGAGGCGCCGCATCAGGCCGTCGCCTTTTTTGGCACCGACGGTGAGCATGACTTTCAGCCCCTTGCGCTTGCAGCCGACGCGCGTGCCGTCGGGCAGTTTCGCGTTCATCGGTTTGACGAACGCGTCAACATAGTGCGTGCCAATGCCGGACTTTTCCGCGAACGTCGGCGGAAGTTTTTCTTTCGCCTTTGCGTTGATGTCGCAAAGTTTTGTCATGGAAAGTTTTGAATCATCTCAAAGTTACCTCCGCCTGTCCATCCGCTATTTCCTTTTCGCGCCGGACCAATGCGAAATGGATGGCTTCAAAGACCAGACCCCACTTGTGTTCGCGCCGCGCCGCGTCACAATAACAGCCGGAAGGATTGTAAGCGCGTTTCCAGATCAAAACGTCATTCAACGGTCGGCCGAGCAGCGGCTTCTCGTCCGTGATTTCGCGCATGAATGGTTCCGCGTCGTTCAAATACTCGCACTGGAATTTATGGCCGGTGTCGCTGGGCGCGGGCGCGCAGTTCATTTTCAGGATTTTGAAATTTTCCTCCAGCGGCGCGAGTTGGACAACGTAGTCAAATTCCAGCGCGCGTCCCGCGTTCAGGCACGTCGTGCCTTCGTAACGAAATTTCGCCTCGACCGAGCCGTCGGGCAAAAAATTCAAGTTCAACCGTTCCCTCGACCATTTTTCCAGTGCGCGCGGATTGATGGCGTATTTCGCATTTTGAGCCAGCGCCGACCCGTTGAAAAACCTTTTGCCGCGATTTTTAAATGCATTTGCCTGAAGAGCGTGCACGTCTTCGATCTGCGGTGGCGCGTGTTTGTAAGGGCCGCGCCGATACTGACAGTCCGGCAGCGAACAGTTTTCGCACGGGATCAATTTTGCGAGCCGGTGCGCTTTTTCCAGATTGCGCGTGACGCCGAACACGGCTAGCAAGGATTTTTTTGGCCTCAACATTCCGGTTTCCAAAACGTCGAGCCTGCCATCGAAATGACGCGCTCCGTTTTGGCGGATCAAATTCCACAACTTGATTTGATCCGCAATGTCCCAGCCGGAATAGCCCGGACTGTAATGCGGCAAAGCCGCCATTTTATTTTGGTCCGCCCAGCCGCAAATGCGACTGCTGGCGACCGTCACCAAATGCTCGACCACCGCCGAGCCAAACACTTCCATAAAAAAATACTCGTCTGGTTTTCCTTCGCGCCAAAGTTCGCGCGCTTTTTCCTCGCATTCTTTGCCAGCGCTCACGACGACGAGCATTACGTTGTCCGCCTGCGCCTCGACAAATTGATCATGAAGCTGCTTCGATGAAAATTCCGTTCCGGCGACGCGCAATTTTTCGTAGGTCAGTTCCAGCGCGTCCAGTTGCCGCGCGTAAAACCACGGACTACCATTTTCGGAATACAACCGCCGTGCCCAGTCCGCGAGTTCACGTGAGCGGCCTTCCAGCGCGTGGCTCTTCGGAAATCCGAGCAGCCGTTTGTATTCGGATTCCTGCACGTTCACCGGCGGGTTTGTTTCAAACAATTCAAACATTTCAGGATATTTCAAGCGCGTCTGAAAATTCAACCGGATTGAACTGGCAGCCATCGACGAAGTAATTGAAAAAATTCGGATGCGCTTCGAGGCGGCAGTGCGTCACTTTTTTAACGAGATTTTCCAGTTCCACCCGTTTCGTGCGCGACAACAACGCAATGCACGCGCCTTCAATCGAAGCGTTGCCGACCTGCAAAATTTTTGAATCGTAAATGTTCGGAATCAAACCGATTCGCCTCGACGACTCGACGTTCAAATGGCGGCCAAAGCCGCCGGCGAGATAAAAAACGTCGAGGTCTTCGTATCGAATTCCGTATTGATCGAAAATGATGTGCAGTCCGGCGACGTTCGCGCCCTTGGCCTGCGCCAGTTCGTTGATGTCGCTCTCGGTGAAATAAACCGGCGAATCGCTTTTCACGTCCAGAACAAATTTATTCTCGCCTTGTTCGAAGCGCCCGAGATGGTTGATTCGATTCGTCCGCAAAAGTTCGCTCAATAAATCCACGAGGCCGGAACCGCAAATGCCCTGCGCCGGAACGTCGCCGATGACTCCGGCTTGAATCGAACCGTCGTCGGCGATTTTCACTTTTTCAATCGCGCCCGGCAGACCCGGCATGCCACAGGAAATTTTTCCTCCTTCAAAAGCGGGTCCGGCGGGACACGACGCCGCAAAAATCTTGTTTTTGTTTCCCAAAATCAATTCCGTGTTCGTGCCGATATCCATGACGCAAATCAGCCGCTCTTCGTTCGCAAGATTGACGCCCAACATACACGCCGCAGCATCCGCGCCGACGTGGCCGCTGATAATCGGCAAACCGTAAACACGCGCCTCGGAATGAATCGGCAGCAATAATTTTTTCGCGGATTCGCTCAAGATCGTTGTCGTCCGTTTGCCTTCTTCCATTTCCAGTTCGGTGATGGAACGATACGGACTTTGTCCGATTGAATAAACATTCAGCCGGAAAAAAATGTCCCGCATCGTGGAATTTCCCGCGACGATCAGTTCATAAATCGTTTTCGGGTCAACGGGAAATTCCTCAATCGCGTGCGTCAAATATCCGGCGAGCGTGCGCTGGAGCAGCTTGCTGCCGTCGTGCGTGTCGTATTGAATCCGCGACATCACGTCCGAACCGCCGAAACGGTCGCCGTCGCGCGTGACTGCGGGATCGAGTTTCCATTTTTCATTTCCGGTCGGAAGCTGAAACGCCTGCCGTTCAATCCGCATTTCGCCGCGCCGCATCGTGTGGCAGCGGACGACGCCGGAATCGGAAATGACTTTGCAGCAACACGACAAGCGAAAATTGTCCCGCAAATGTTTTTCCGGCGGCACCGGCTTTGAAAGACATTCCATTCCCTCGGTCACTTCGACGACGCATTCCTTGCACTTGCCATTTTTCCGGCACGAAGTTGGCACGTTGATACCGAGCGTTTCGGCGTAATCGAACAGCGACGAGCCTGGCGCGACGCCGGTTCGCCGACCGTTGAAATGCAATTCGGTGCTCACAATCTCAAACGAACATTGTTGACGAGAATGGAAATTGAGCCGGCTCGCTTTGCCACACGCTTGATTAGCGAGTCGGTTTCGTCGAGTCCCGTAATATCGTGTGCTTTAAATGTCGCGGCCTCACCAAGTTTTTTCGCAACATCTTCCAAGACCTCAACTCGGCGTCCGACAAGCACAACCTGCGCACCTGCCCGCACAAAACGGTCCGCAATACCGAAATCCAGACCGCTGCAGCCACCGGTGATGAGAGCGGTTTCGCCTTCAAGTGAAAATGCATTGGCCATGACGAAGACTATTCTTTCTTGAAAACCATTGACTACAAGCAAGAAAGATTGGATTAGAGAATTCTCCATGCAAATCGTAGCATCGTCCATTCCACTGCAAATGAGTGTGCAGTTTAGTGAAGCGCGTTGAATCCCGGCAGAAGAAAAAAATGAGTTGAGAGGTATGAAGGATCTTAAAATTACAAGAAGCTGGATAATCAGACAATCACCTGTCGTAAAAGTCGGCGTCGCAATGTTTATTCTACTTGTTGGCGACATTCTTTTCGCCGAACCGCCGCAGCTTCCACCCGATTATCCCAAAGCTCAATATGATGAGGCGAAAGTTCCATCATATGATCTGCCCAATCCGTTGATAATGTCCAACGGTGACAAAATCGCCGACACCAATACTTGGAGGGAAAAACGCGACCCGAAATTTTGCGACTCTTTGAAACGAATATCGATGGCCGCACGATGGCGGGTCGGCCCGAAAAATGACATGGAAAGTGACATCGCCACGACAAACAGTGTTCCAGCGGATTTCGACTGGTTTGAATACCATGCGACGGAAGGTAAATGACGGGAACGGCATAAAAATTCTAAAATGATTATACAGTTTTACAGAACGTCCTTGAATATAATTATCTTGTGGGTCTGTTTCTGCCTTTTTCCTTTTGTTCAACGCAGTTTTGCCCTGGGACAAGTTCAATACGTTGAGAATGTTGCCAGCGAGGGAAGCTTTCCAATTTTCCGGGAAAATGCCGCTGCGGACATTTATGTGGATACAAATGATTGGGCGGGTGTTGTCCGCGTCGCGAACGATTTGAGCGCGGACGTCAGGCGCGTCACAGACCACTCGGCGGCGGTGGTTCACGATGAAGGCAGTCTTGGGAACAACGCAATTATCATCGGCACGATTGGGAAAAGCGAAATTATTGACCGGTTGGTGAGTGAGGGAAAAATTGATGTTTCTCAAATCGCGGGCAAATGGGAATCGTTTTTCACCCAGGTCGTGCCGAATCCGTTGCCCGGTGTTGGCAGGGGGTTGGTCATTGTCGGAAGCGACAAGCGGGGAACGATTTACGGCATCTACGATTTATCCGAGGAGATGGGCGTGTCCCCGTGGTATTGGTGGGAGGATGTGCCGGTCCGACATCAGGACGCGGTTTTTGTAAAGCCGGGCAAATATGAGCAAGGGCCGCCCGCCGTCAAATATCGCGGCATTTTTCTGAATGACGAAGCGCCGGACCTCACCGGTTGGGTGAAACAGAGGTTTGGAGATTACAATCATGCGTTCTACACGAACGTTTTTGAACTGCTGCTCCGGTTAAAAGCTAATTACCTCTGGCCGGCGATGTGGAACAATTGTTTCAACGAAGACGATCCTTTAAATCCCGGGCTGGCCGATGAATACGGCATCGTCATGGGCACGTCCCACGTTGAACCGATGATGCGCGCGGACAAGGAATGGAACCGGCTCGGTTACACCTCAAAGGAATGGAATTACCTCACTCATTCAAATCTGCTCGACTCATTCTGGAAAGAAGGCATTGAACGCAATGATGACTACGAAAGCATCATCACCATCGCCATGCGTGGCAAGATTGACACGCCGATGTCCGAGACGGCGAATATTACCCTGT
>JBEKBA010000134.1:0-10627 GCA_050015635.1 Verrucomicrobiota bacterium | reverse complement strand
CAGACCCAACAACTTGAGTCCTGCGATGCCGAGCAGCAGCAGCACCAGACTCAATACGATTGACCAGACACAATCCGCGCGGAACCTCCACACCAGCGTCAGCAAACGCCGAACCAGTTTTCCCGTGGAATACCGTTCGTCGACCGTGCTGTCGTTGGATGTTCCGGATGTTTTCAGAACATCCAAAATGCCGCAGTCAGAATCCGCAATCGAATCAAAAATTGTGAACTACGGATGCGCGCGCGGCCAGACACGAAGCAGCGTGACGCTGCACCCAATTATAAAAATAACCGCGGATGGACACGGATTGGGAAAAAGGCAGAAGGCCATGAAGCATCCGGCGGGGATGCCGGACGCAGCCGGCGAGACGCCCCGCGATCCCCTATTGCAGCGGTGCTGCAGAGGTGTTGCAGAACGACTGCGGCGGTCCTTACGGACGGGCAGCGTGACGCTGCACCCGATTACGGACGCCGCAGCGCGGCGTCCCTACCAAAAAAGGAAAATACTGACGCGAATTACGCGAATTAACGCGAAGCATTTTTAACCACGGATGGACACGGATGCGCCAGCCGGCGCGGGGATAGGGAAAGCGCCGTGTCGTATTCAGACATGTGAATAGCAACCGGTATTTTTGCACGGATTGGTAAAAACGAACAAAGCCGATTTCAATCAGGACACTATCTAATCAGGGAATGAACGGAAATTGTGAAATGTTTTTTGTTGCCGAAATTAAACCGAACGCGTCCAATGTTTTGGATGAAAAGATGTTTTTTGATTCTCACCGCTTTAACAATCGCACTCAAACTGCCCGCGGATGAAACCAACAGTCCCGCGCCATTGAAAATTGGGGCGAGCGAAGCCGACAAGCATTACAACCAGGACATGATTGTGACGGGCAAAGTGGCGCAAGTCAGTATTCGCCCCTACCTGGTGTTTTTGAATCTTGACAAGCCCTATCCTGATTCGGCGTTCACACTGGTCATTTTTCCGAGCGCAACAAATCAGTTCGGCAACATAAAAGCACTGGACGGGAAAAACGTGGAGGCCAGAGGCAAAATTACAAATTATCATGACCGGCCGGAAATCGAGTTGGACAGCACCAATCAACTCAAAGTGATAAGCCCGGCTGAACCAACGAATGCTCCCGTCGTTAAATAAGTCTGATTTTCGCCGCCGGCACAGATTGTTAGGTCAGTATTTTGTCTTGTGACGCAGGCTGCTAACCGCGTTACAGCTATTGAATTGGCGGTGTTATTACAACACTTAAAATTGTATGGCTGTTGTTTCAATTTTAGTGTAGTTTATTCCAAACCACTCATGAGGAAAATCTTTGCCGTACGGCGCGGGTTGCTTTCGCTCGCATTCATGGCTGCGTTTTCACTCGCAACGAAAGCGGATGAAATTATTTACGACGGCGCGCTTGAAAACAGCTGGGAAAATTGGAGTTGGGCGACGGTGAACCTCGCCAACACTTCGCCGGTGTATAGCGGCTCTGATTCCATCAGTGTCACGGCGAGCAACTGGTCGGCGCTTTACCTCGATGTTGCCGCAACGGAGAGCAGCCCATTCACAAATTTGACTTTTTGGATCAACGGCGGCGCAAACGGCGGGCAGCAAGTGCAGGTTCAGGGTATTTTGGGCGGCACCGCACAACCCCCGGTTCAAATTGGACCGCTGCCCACAAACTCATGGCAGCAGGTCACTTTGTCCCTGTCCGCACTCGGGGTGGCGAATCAGCCAAATTTTACCGGTTTTTGGATTCAAATTGAGACCGCTTCAGCGGTGCCGACGTTTTATGTGGACGACATTTCGCTGATTGCCGGCGCCATCACACCCGGTACCAACGCGCCGGTTTCCATCGCCGTTAATGCGCAGGCGAACCTGAACGCAATCAGTCCCATGATTTATGGCGTGGCCTTCGCGTCGTCCAATCAACTGTTGGATTTAAATTTCACGATGAACCGCTCGGGTGGAAACAACGAGACGCGATATAATTGGCAACTGAATGCCCATAATCTCGACGCCGATTGGTATTTTGAAAGTTATCCCGACGCCAGCGGCGCAACACCGGGTGCCACGGCCGACGCCTTTGTGGCCAACAGCAAGTATGGCGGGGCGCAGCCGATGATCACCATTCCCATGATTGGCTGGTCGCCCAAGCTGGGACCGGACCGCAGCATACTCTACAGTTATTCGGTCACCAACTATGGCCCGCAGACTTCGACCGATCCCTATTTGCCTGATGCCGGCAACGGCATCAGCGTCACCAACAATACCCCGATTATCTGGAACAATCCCAATGACGCCAATTTCCCCACCAATTCCACTTTTCAACAAGGCTACGTGCAACATCTGATAGGTAACTGGGGTTCGTCCACCAACGGCGGCGTGCGCTATTACATCATGGATAATGAGCACAGCATTTGGTTTTCGACGCATCAGGATGTTCATCCGGTTGGGCCAACGATGGAGGAAATCTGGACCAAAATGCTTAACTCCGCGAGCATGGTAAAATCCAATGATCCCAACGCGCTGGTGCTTGGCCCGGAGGAATGGGGCTGGAGCGGCTATTTCTACAGCGGCTACGACCAGCAATGGTCTGGTCAAAACGATGATTACAATCCGGCGGATTATCCCGACCGCACCACCAACGGCGGCTGGGATTATATCCCGTGGTTGCTTAATCAGTTCCATCAATACTCCATCACCAACAACGAGCGATTACTGGATTACCTTACAGTTCATTGTTATCCGCAGGAGGGCGATGTGAGTGGCAATGATGTTTCCACCACCACCGCACTACTGCGCAACCAATCCACGCGCATTTTTTGGGACACCAACTACGTGGACCCCAGTTGGATTAATAATATCATCATGCTCATTCCCCGGATGAGAAATTGGGTCGCGACCTATTATCCGGGCACCAAGATCGGTGTCACCGAATATAACTGGGGTGCTGAAACCAATATCAACGGTGCCACCGCTCAAGCGGACCTACTCGGCATTTTCGGCCGGGAAGGACTTGATCTGGCTACGCGCTGGACGACACCCGCCACGAACACGCCCACCTATCTGTCAATGAAGATGTATCGCAACTACGACGGCAACAAATCCACCTTCGGCGACACAAGCATACTTACCACGGTACCGAATCCCGACGACCTGTCCGCTTTTGGCGCTGTGCGAACCAGCGATGGCGCGATGACGCTCATGGTCATCAATAAGGATCTCAACAATGCAACGCCGATCAATGTGAACATCACCAACTTCAATGTCGCTGGAACCGCCCAACGTTGGCAATTGACCTCTGCCAATGTCATCAACCCGCTTGCGAATATCACAGTCGCGAATGGGGTTCTCAACGATACGCTTCCCGCCCAGAGCATTACCCTTTTTGTTTTACCTGTGGCGAGCGCTTTCAACCTCCAAATCGGTGCCAACAGCCCGCCGGGGCAATTAGGCATCTGGCTCAATGGGCAGGCTGGACAAGCCTATGCTTTGCAGTCATCCACTGACCTCGTTCACTGGTTGGCGGTCAGCTCTAATACGCTTTCGAGCAACTCGTTTGAATTTTTCATGCCCACGACCAATTTCTCGCAGGTATTTTATCGGGGCTTGTTGAGTAACCCTTGAATACCGGCCGTTCTACAGGCCAGCATAAAAGCTTTTCCTTCATTCTGTTTTGACGCTGAACATCTCAAAGTTTAACGTCAGGCGCGTAGATACCATTGCTTCCGCCCAATCCAAAAGATTGCTCCCCCCGCTTGAGCAAGCCATGTCCTCTGATTTGCCACAGGTGTCGTTCTCGAGTTACTGCTCGAAATGCCGAGCGGCCTTCACGCATTAGAAGTATCTTTGCAGCATCGTTAAGGAGTCGATTGATTAGACGGTCTCGAAGTCGTCGTGAAAATTTTGGTGGCTGACCAGCGTGTCTTGGGATTACAAGCGATTTCAACGCGGCAGTTCTGCGGTTCCACAAGCTATTAAGCTCGTTTGAAAAATGTTTAGTCAAAGCCATCATCAAGCTGTCTTTATCGAAACAACAATTGCATTTTAGTTCTCACAAGAGACGTTTGCTACGGGAATTGTGGTCATGGCTTGACATCATGGTTCCGGCGTGGCTCAGTTTGGGTCGTCAGGCATCGTTCGCGCCAACCTGCAAAACACCAAATGATTATTGCCTCTGTTTGAAGTGTGGAGCGATGGTCGCGGAGCATGGGTCATGAGGAAAATATCGGATGAAGACATTGGGTGTTGGAATAGTGGGCGCTCGCTACGGGGCGCGGATGCATCTGGCGAATTACGCCAAGTTGTCCCGCGAACTCGTCATGGTTCGAGGCGTTTGCTCCCGGACAAAGGAAAGCGGCACCGCGCTGGCGCGGGAAAACCAGATTGCGTTTGTCACCGACGATTACGACGCGCTGCTGGCTCGAAAGGACATTGAGGTGGTGGATATCTGCGTGCCGCCGGCCTTGCACCATGAATTTGCGATTCGCGCGGCCGATGCCGGCAAGCACATTATCATAGAGAAGCCGCTCACCGGATATTTCGGCGTGGCCGGCGACCCCGAACCCATCGGACTCCACGTGCCGCGCGCCCGGATGCGGGAGGGCGCGGGCAAGAACGCCGAGGCGGTGCGCGAAGCGGTGGGTCGCAACCGTGTGCAGTTTTGCTACGCGGAAAACTGGATTTACGCGCCGCCCATCGAAAAAATGCGGCGGCTCATCGCGGCTTCCAAGGGCGCCATCCTCGAACTCCGCGCCGAAGAAAATCACTCGGGCTCCAACTCGGTGTTTTCGCGGGACTGGAAATCCACCGGCGGCGGGGCGTTGCTGCGCATGGGCGTGCATTCGGTCGGGGCGTTGCTGCATCTGAAACAATGGGAAGGCCAGTTACGGCTGGGCAAAGGCATTCGGCCCGTGTCCGTGCTCGCGGACACCGCCGACCTGATCCACAGCATCGCTTCCCGGCGGGCCAGAGAAGCGGGGGCGAATGAGTGGATCAGCGCCAATCCGGTGGATGTGGAAAATTGGGCCAACCTCGTGATCAGCTTTGAGGATGGTTCGCGGGGCAGTGTTGTTGTCAGCGACACAGGGTTGGGAGGATTGAACACGCGCGTGACCGCCTTCATGACCGACGGCGTAATCAAGGCGAACATGACTTCCAATAACGCCATCGAGACCTACGCGCCCGATCCGTCAGTTTTTCAGGGCGACTATTTCACGGAAAAGCTCGAGACGAAGGCGGGTTGGAATCGTCCGAGTTGCGACGAAGACTGGTTTCGCGGCTTTGCCCAGGAGATCGAGGATTTCGTCGGGGCGATTCGTGATGGCCGCGAACCCCGCTCCGGCATTGATCTGGCGGTGGAATGCGTGAAGGTGATTTACGCAGCGTATCAATCCGCTGAAACGGGCAGCCGGGTGACGTTGACTTGAGGACAGCCCGAAAAATGTCACCCTTTAAAAGCATATCCCAGTGCATTTTCATCAATTCTGTCAATGCTCCAATGCCCACATTCAGACTATTTTTATTTTCTCTCGCAGGTTTGTTCCTTATCGGATGTGAAACCGGAAAAAACGGGGGCTTTGCCTCCCATTCGCAGGTATTCAACATCATGGACTACGGAGCCGTAAATGACTCCAAAGTTTCGAGCACTGACGCTTTTCGCCGGGCCATCGCCGATTGCCGGAAGGCCGGCGGCGGCATCGTCCGCGTCCCTGCCGGTCATTTCCTCACCGGCCCCATTGACATGGTGGACAACATGACGCTGCAGATTGATCGAGGCGCGGTGGTGTATTTTGAGACGGGACGGGCGCAATACCCCGACGTGACCTCGCGTTGGGAAGGTCTCACCGAAAACGGCCCGCATCCACTCATCTTCGCCAACGGCCTCCACAACATCGCCATCACCGGGGGCGGCACCTTTGACGGCCAAGGAGCCGTCTGGTGGGCAACCATGGACATGGCCGAACATGGCAATGCCCGCCCCAATCGTCCCATCCGCCGCCGTCCGATGTTCGTTCAGATCAAAGATTGCAAAGACGTTCGCATCGAAGGCCCCACTTTCGTCAACTCCCCTTTCTGGAACATCCACCTGCTTTATAGCGAGAACATTGACGTCGGCCACTGCCGGTTGATTGCCCCGTTTGATTCGCCCAACACGGATGGCTTGAACACCGATTCGTGCCGCCATGTCCTGGTGCATGATTGTTTTGCCGACGTTGGCGATGACTCTTGAAGAACAGCCCATCCAAAACGTCACCCTCAATGATCTGGATCTCTCCGGCACCAACGGCGTTACCTGCTCCTTTGCCAGGAATATCACTTTCCAGAACGTCCGCATCGCCGCGCAAGACAACTCCTTCGTGGAGGAGCATTCGGAGGATATCCACCGGATAGGCTGGCACGAAGTCCGTTTCGTACCCGGCCCGCAATAGGGATGACCAAGGTCATCCATGGTGGCGCGTGCCTAAACCCAGGTTTCCCGACGAGCGCTTTGGAATACCGCCTCAATGACTCTCATGTTTGCCAGCGCATCTTCGAGTGGCGTGGGGACCGGGCCATCTTCGAGCACGGCGAGGGCAAATAAATCCGCCTGGATGGTGTATTGGTCAACTGCTTCCAAAGTGAGTTCCGAAGTCGTCAGTCCGCGTTGATGCCAGATTCTACAGGGGCGATCCGGGGGCGCGTTGAAAGGGATCTCGATCTCAATCCGTCCTTCGGTTCCAAAAATATTTACGCGTTGGTAAGGAGCGAGCTGGGTCGCACAGGTAAAGGTGGAAGTACCGTTTTGAAATTCAAGCATTCCGGAGGTCAGCCGATCTATCCGGAGGGCTGGATCGTATCCAACCAAACCGAGAACGCGACGTGGTTCCGCGTCAAAGATGAACCGGGAAAGTGAAATGCAGTAGCAGCCAATATCCATCAACCCGCCGCCACCGGCGGTTTCGATATTGCGGATGTTTTTCGGATCCACATTCCGATAGGAGAAGAAGGATTGGATGCTCCGCAGTTCTCCGATCTGGCCGTCTTTAACCAGCTTGCGCGCCAGTTGCCACTGGGGATGATGCCGGTACATGAAGGCTTCCATGATCTTGAGGCGGGGATACTGCCGGGCCGTTTCAAGCAGTTTCCGGGCTTCCCCGACATTCAAACCGATGGGTTTCTCGCAGAGCACATGTTTGCCCGCAGCGAGCGACTGGATGGACCACGGGACATGCAGATGATTGGGCAACGGGATATACACGGCCTCAACGTCTGCGTCCACCAGCAAGGCTTCATAGGAACCGTACGCTTTCGGAATTCCCAATTGTCCCGCGGCCACCCGCGCTTTTTCGCCATCGCGGGAGGCGATTGCCGTTACCGAGCAATACTTGCCGGCTTGCATTGCAGGAATAACCTTATTGAGTCCGATTTTGGCGGTGCCTAGAACGCCCCAGTTGATTTTGCGCATGGCGACAGGTTCTCTTTTCAGACAGGTGAGTCAAGGCCGGAGCGCCGGATGCCCAGCTAATCAAGCATTGAAGCCATCGCCGGTTGGCGGATTCAGTTCGTGGCGTCAGATATTCTTTACTTTGATTTTTTCCAAGGCAACCCTGTCCCCAATCAACCCCGTTTGGTACTTGTGAAGTTTTGGCGCATAAATATTTTACTTATCACAGCCACAGCCGTTGGACTTTGGCCCGCAACAGCCATTGCCCAATCTTCCAACTCCGTTACCGGTCCAAACCCGCGAGAAATTCCATTGCCCCCAATCAAGACGACACTGGGGACGTTGCCGGGCGTGAATGATTTGCCGGTTCGCGCTGAAATGCCCGACGTGATGACGATGAACAACGGGCAAAAAGTCACAACGGTCAAACAATGGAAAAAGCGCCGCGAGGAGATGAAAAAAATTCTCGAGTATTACGCCATCGGCCAGATGCCGCCACCGCCGGGAAACGTGAAGGGACAGGAAATCGAATCGCAAATGGTGCTGGATGGAAAAGTGAAGTATCGGCTGGTGCATCTGACCTTCGGGCCGAAAAGAGAACTGGCACTGGACATCGGCATCTTTACCCCGGTCGCAGGCGGGCCTTTCCCAACCATTATTTTGCAACTTCCAGGAAGCGCGGGGTCGCCGCCCGGTGCAAAGGCATTGCCCCGGCTTCCGCAAGGTCCAAACCAGGGCAAAGGACAGGATGTTTTGCTGGTGGTCGGCCCGGCAACGAATGTAAACGCGGCGGCAACGGTCACCCATGCTCCTGCAGTTCCGGGTCAGGAACGGGCAGCGCCAACGGCAAGTGCCCGTGGTGGTGGCGGTGCACCAGCCAATGCCGAAGAGATTGCGAAGCGCAATAGCGAATTGTTTCGTCGCGGTTATGCGCTTGTGATTTTCAACCCGAACGATTGCGCCGAGGACACGACGTTGCGCAGTGAGGACTGCAATTGGGCGTTTCGCCACACGCGATTTTTTCCCGCTTATCCCGGTTACGATTGGGGAATTCTCGCGGCCTGGGCTTGGGGCGCATCGCGCGTGGCCGATTATCTCGAAACGGATCAGGCGATTGACAAAACTAAACTCATCATCACCGGCGCATCGCGCAACGGAAAATCCGCGATGATTGCGGCGGCATTTGACGAGCGGTTGATGGGCGCGCCGGTCGTGACGGGTGGTGGCGGCATCGGCGCGTATCGTTTCACCGGCCCGCGCAACAGCGAGACGCTTGACATCATGCAGAAGAAATATCCGAATTGGTTTTCGCCGCATCTGCATGAGTTTTGGGGTCAGCGTGAGAAATTGCCCTTCGACGAACACTGGTTTCTCGCGTTGTGCGCGCCGCGCCCTTTCATCGCGTTGGAAGGCGACACGGATACAATTTCATATCCCGAAGCGGTCAGGCAATCAATCCTTGGCGCGCAACCGGCCTATGAACTTTTCGGCGCGAAAGACCGGCTTGGTGTAAATTACGCGCATCATGGGCATGCGTTCACGCAGGAGGATTGGACTGCGATGATGGATTTTGCCGACCAGAATCTTCGCGGAATGAAAGTCGGGCGCACGTTTGATCATTTCCCGACGGAAACAGAACTCGACGCGGCGGCGGCAGCCAGGGCCGCGTCGCCTTCGTCCCGATGATATATGAGAAGATTATTTTTCCTCTCACTTCTCGCGGTCCCGCTTTTCTGCGCTGTCGCGGCGACGAAACTTCCGTTCAATGTCCGCGACTTCGGCGCCATCGGCGACGGAACGAACAAGGACACGGTCGCATTTCAAAAAGCGCTTGACGCCTGCGCCGTTTCCGGTGGCGGCGAAGTACTTGTGCCTGCCGGCCAATATGTCATCGGCAGCGTGCAGATTGGCGACCGCACGATTCTCCGGCTTGAAAAGGACAGTGTCATCACCGGCAGTCCTGATACCAATGATTATCCGATGATGGACATCCGCTGGGAAGGCAGCTGGCAGCCGGGCCGACGCGCGCTCATTTATTCCGCGAATGTTGATCACACGGGCATCATTGGTCCGGGCCGTATTGAAGGAAATCGCGCCGTCGCCGCACCGCAGAATCCGCGCGGGGTGGTCGTGCTTGAGCCGATTTCATGTAATGACGTTCGCTGGGAAGGTTTCACCGTTACGCAAGGGGGCAATTGGGCGACCCACCCCACCTACTGCACCGATGTGGTGATCAAAAACGTGAACATCAACGGCAGTCGTGACGGTATTGACGTTGATTCCTGCAAGAACGTCCGCATTGAAGGTTGCGACATCAATACGGGTGACGATTCCATCAGCCTTAAATCCGGTCGCGGTCTGGACGGAGCACGCCTCGGCAAGCCGACGGAGAATGTACTCATCACCAAATGCGATTTGCACGGCCGCCGCTTCGCCTGCGTCGGTATCGGCAGTGAAACCTCCGGCGGCATCCGTAATGTGCGGATCGAACATTGCTGGTTAACCAGCAACACTTATGGTATATATATCAAGACCCGCATCGGTCGCGCAGGAGTGATTGAAAATATTTCGGGCGACGACCTCGACGTTCCCGCCGGGGGATTTCTCCGCGTGAATTTAATCAGCTCCGGCAACACCAACACGATGGACGATTCCGTTGAGGGACTTGCCGGCTATCCTTTGGGTAGAAACTTCTGCTTCTCGAACGTCCGCGTGACATGCAAGACTCTCGCCGATGTCAGCCAGATTTCCGCGGAAAAACCGCTCGAAGGACTCGTCCTCAAAAACATCACCGGCACCTGCACCAAAGGCATCACAATGCAGCATGTCAGAAACGCCGTCTTGCGTGGCATCAAAGTGACTGGTTATCAGGGCGCATTTCTCACGCTGACGGATGTGCAAGGCGTTGGGCTGGAAGACACGAATTAACGCGAAGCAGCGTGACGGTCTTTGCAGACGGCCAATGCGCCAGACGGCGCTGGGATGGGGAATAGGGTCCAGGAAATCGGGTATAAAAAAGAGCGGGAGCGCAGCGTGACGCTGCACCCAATTATAAAAATAACCACGGATGGGCACGGTCTGTATATCTAATACAGATTTCAGTAAACTAGTTAAAACCATTGTAAACTCAATGCAAATTGTCTAAAACTCGTCACTATTCTTGATTACTTGAACGCACTTTCACTGACAATCCCA